>JAGKTT010000002.1 GCA_021153285.1 Bacteroidia bacterium | reverse complement strand
CCGCCAAAATGCAATGATCCCGAGATGCTTAAGGACTTCTACCGTTCAATTCCGAAGCCAGCCCTGCAATGGTGTGAAAAAATATTACATGAAGGTGTGAGAAAAGTTAACACTCCATGTGAGAAAAGTTCACAACCTGATGTAAGAAAATCTAACATGCCATGTGAAGAAATCTTACACAATAATGATAAGGATAATAATATAGATAATAAAAGAGATAATGTACTTTCAACATTATCCAACAAAGAATTTATTGAAATATTATATCCGATTTTCTTCTTCAAGAATAACTGCGACCCTATCCCTGAGATAGAGAAGTTTCTTGACTACTACAGAGGCAAGGATTGGAAGCTAAGCGGTGGTAAGGTGATGAGCGAGATTGAGGATTTGATAAGACCGGCAGAGTCTTGGCAGGTGAAAGAGATAAAAGAGACAGGCTACCGCTCAAGTTTTATGAGGGGATGGAAAGAAGTGTACAAGATTGCTCCAGAATACCTGAAGAAAGAAATACTTCGTACAAGACCTTCTTCCCAAAATGACTCGTCTGCTTCAATCTTATGCTCGAAAAAATTGGCTGACTGGCTTGACTCGGAAAGTCAGACAGTGGGTATCATCTTCAGAGGTAGTGCAAGTCCTAATTACAAGTTTGAATGGAAGACGCGGTGACTTGAAGAAGTGGTTTAAGTCCTCTTTATGAGGAGCAAGAGGGAATGGCACAATGTACCATTCTGCTCTTGCCCTCCGGGGACAAAATACAGCGCTGCGCTACCTTAGAAATGGTATTACCGATTAAAACCAACCATGTTAAACAACCATTAAGATTTAATGACAATGAAAAAGAACAAATACTCCACTATCAGCGTCATGACAAAGACGCAGAAAGCCGTCAAGGCGAACTCTGAAAAGAGAGGGATGACCCAGAGTGAGTACGTTGACCGGGCCGTCACGGACTTCGAGAGGAACGCGAAATTCAAGGCCCGCAGGAAGTCCGACCTGAATCTTGAAGACATGACTTATGAAGAGGTATTGGCTTTCGTCGTCACGTCTCTGAGCGCTCTCTCCAAGAGGAATGATGTAAGCCGCATTATCTCTTTCATCCGAAAACAGGAGGAGGAGATCCTGACGCCGATGAGGAATGACATGGCAGCGATGAAGACAACCTTCTCGCAATTGTTGGACACAATAAAGGCCCTTTAGCCATGAATGTAAAGATTCAAAGTAAAGGCATTGCCGGTGGCCATAACACCGGCAGTTGCTTGGGCTATGCCAACTATCTTGAGCATGAAAACAATGAGAAAGTGGAAGCCGGGATGATGGATTCGACCATTCCGTTCTTTGACCCTTTCGGTGCAGCGGTGAACAAGATGGAGTTGGTAAAGTCAATAGACTCTAACACCGGCCAGCTGCATAGGGACGATGCGAAGTTCTACTCCGTCATCCTCTCTTTCTCCGATGAAGAGGTGAAGGCGATGGGTGACTCCAGAGAAGAAATTCTGGCAGGTGTACATAAGGTAGTCGAAGGAACGATGGATATTTATGCCGGGAACTTCAAGTGTGATGACATACGGTCTCATGCAGACCTGAAGTACTACTACACCGTCCACGAGTATAGGGAAGGCTTCAAACCGGGGCTGCATGTTCATGTGATAGTCAGTCGCAAGGATGCGACAGGCTCCCGCAAGATCTCACCGATGACCAATCACCGAGGTGAGAGCAGCGGAGTGATAAAACGTGGCTTCGATCGTGACGCCTTCTACCGTTCATGTGAACAGATGTTCGACAGGTCCTTCGGCTTTGACCGTAAGACTGAAAACAGCTATGACTACTACAACACGATGAAACACGGCAGCGTCGAGCAGCGCGAGTCCATGATACGGGAGGTGGTCAGGGAAAGTGATGTCATGAAGGAAGTCAATGAGTCCATCCTCCGCTATGTCGAGCAGCTTGCAAACGAATCCCATGTGCCTGAGGCTCAGAAGGAGTATATGCGTCAGCAAGAGGCCCAGCCGAAGGAAAAGCGGGCGATGAACACCTTCTGGAATACATATCACAGTTATTACCAGCCTCTGTTGACTTCAGTTAAGGAGTCATGCAATAATGCCTTCAACATGTATGTCGATGCCAGAGATAAATACGGGGTGTGCTCTGAGAGAATCTCCGAAAAATATGACAGGCTGAAAAAGGTATATTCAGAGATAGATCGTCTCCAAAATGAAATCAGCAAGGCCAGGACAAGCAAAGCATGCATAAAGGGATTCTGTCTGCTCATCGCAGCCGTCAATCCGGCACCGGCCCTGATACTCGCACTGGTGGGATGCATAGTAGCTGATGCTCAGAAACGCTCTGCCATAGCGCACATCAGAAACCTACGGGAATATGCCAGAAACATAAGACATGACATCGAGAACCTGAAAGTCAAGCAGGAAGGCCTTAAGCAGATGAAATCGGACACACTCAAACAATACATTGATGTGAAAGATGAACGCCAAAGTCTGAAGATAGAACTTGACACCCTGAAGGATATGTTGCAGAAGTCTTCTTCACTTTCCGAAGAAACTCTCAAAGGACTGAAGAGACTGGTACAGGAAGGAAAACTCATGGAGACAGTCGAGGCTACGCGTCAGAACAGCCATCCGGACTTCGGGGCCAGTTTCTACCAGATCTTTGTCGGCTCCTATGACAAACTGGAGCTGGACCTTAATCTCCTGACTCAGAACTTCGGGTGTGAGCCACATTTTCATCCCAATGGAGGTGTGTCAGACCTCAAGATCATCCATAAGGGTCAGACATATTACGCATCAGATCTGTTCACTACGGAACGCGTGACGAGTATGCTGAATAAGTGGGAAACTATGACCGGTCAGAAGCCTGCGTATAAGATCGCGGCAGAAGAACGTGCCCGCGAGGAGGCACGTCAACGAATGGCTCAAGCCTCAAGGATATACCATGCAGAAACTCATCGTCAAGGACAATCATCTAAACCAAAATTATAATGGAAGAAACAGAAATTTTAATTGAAGCCCTCGGGCAAATACCGGAATTGGTAGAAGCAGCCAAAACCTATAAAGCGTCTAACGAGAAGACTATCTCCACTATGTCTATGGCAATCAAGAAACGGCCCGAAGCTGAGATTCCTCAAAAAGAGGTGGAGAAGGTTACAAATGCCGTCAAGGCTACTCCTTGTGCTCTGCCGGATACCGATGATTTTTTGAAGGTTATAGCAGGCATGATGCGTCCTATCATCCATCAGGAAGTTAAGGAAGCCGTCGGTGCGACAAAGATAAAGATCCAACATGAACATAGGCATGATCATTATTCGTATTCGGCCTCTTGGAGCATGGTTAAAGATACTGCCAAGAAATTGATTATAGGATTAGCGATATCAACTCTGATCTTGACGGTGACTCTTGTCGCAGTACTGGTTCATTTCACAAACAGCGAGATGTATCTGGGCAAGAAATATATGGAACTATACCAGTCGGATCTGCTGACCAAAAGCGAAAAGGAGAAACTCCTTAAAGATGCGTATATGGTTTCACTCTATCCTGAAGCGTACGAGGGCTACCCTAAAGCCTTCAGAGAAAGGCTCCGTAAGAACAAAAGCATTGTAGACGATCGAGAACTTGAGAAGATTGTTAAAGGAAAGTTCTCCGTCAAGGAAAAGGTCGGTTTTTAGTTCCCGGCGGACTGACGGGTAGGTGATTTCGTCGAAGCCGAAGAAGAGTGAGATCTGCTCCGGATATTTTTAGCTGGAATTAGAAAAAATTGAAATTCTTTTGGGTGATAAGTCGTTTCTATACGTCATTAGTAAATAACACGAAACTAATTATATGCTCAAAAGATTCCTTGAATTCTATAGGGTGAGCGGACCTTCCGTGGCAAAAGTGCCTGCGGAGAAGGCGGATAAGACCTATAGAAAGCTCCGTACCCAGGCTTTTATCGCCGCGACAATCGGATACAGTCTATATTATGTGTGCCGCACATCGCTCAATGTGATGAAGCAGCCTATAATTGATGCCGGATTTTTGGATGCCACCCAGCTTGGTATCATCGGAGCCTGCCTTTACTGGACCTATGCAGTCGGCAAATTCATCAATGGCTTTCTGGCCGATCATTGCAACATAAAGAAATTTATGGCGACCGGGCTGATTCTGTCGTCTGCCGCAAACTTCATCATGGGCTTTCTCGGTGTATGGGAAGGTCTTGCCGGAGTCACAGGTGGAGTCATGTTCCTGATGTTTGCCATCATGTGGACAATCAACGGCTGGTCCCAATCCATGGGTGCCCCACCTGCAATCATTTCATTGTCAAGGTGGTATCCTCTCAAGATCAGAGGTACTTTTTATGGGTTCTTCAGTGCCTCGCATAACTTCGGAGAAGGCTTGTCTTTCGTGTTCGTAAGCCTTCTGGTAGGTGCTGCCGGCTGGCAGTGGGGATTTTTCGGTGCTGCCCTTGCCGGTGTGCTCGGTGTCTCACTCATAATCCTGTGGCTGCATGACAATCCTGAAAGCAAGGGACTTGAGCCTGTGGAGATCCTCGCGGGAGAGAAGAGCAGAGAGCAGCTTGAGATGGAGGCAAAGGCGAAGGAGGTCGGCGCAGCAGATGAAAAGGCCGAGTCCGGACGCATTCAGAGAGCAGTTCTCCGCAATCCTGGAGTGTGGATCCTTGCTCTGTCAAGTGCTTTCATGTATATGAGCCGCTATGCCATCAACGAGTGGGGAATGTTCTTCCTTCAGAAGGTCAAAGGTTTCGGACTTCAGGAGGCCGCTTTCATTATTGCTGTCAATACAGTCATGGGAATCATCGGTACAGTGGCTGCAGGATGGATCTCAGACACACTCTTCAGAGGTGACAGGAAATGGCCGGCCCTTGCAGCCGGAATCCTGGAATCGATTGCACTGCTGCTCTTCCTTTACGGAGGGGACAGCTGGTTTGTCAATGTCCTGGCAATGACCCTGTTCGGAATCTCCATCGGAGTCCTCATATGTTTCATCGGCGGTCTGATGGCTGTGGATCTTGTGCCGAGAAAGGCTACGGGTGCTGCCCTCGGAATCGTGGGACTTGCTTCGTATGTGGCTGCCGGTCTGATGAATGTGATCAGCGGTTGGCTTATTGACGGTCAGGCACTACGCGATGAGGTCACAGGAGAGATAGTCCGGTATGACTTCACATACGTATCCCTCTTCTGGGTAGGTGCAGCGGTGATTTCCTTCATCCTGCCGATATTCAACTGGAAAAAAAGACAACAGGAAATATAATCATAGAAAGATGAAAAAGACAATATCAGCGATTATCGTGTTGATCGTTCTCGGCTTCGTCGCATGTGATCCGCAGATCGAACAGCCGGAAGAACCGGATCAGGAGCCGACTGATACAACTCAGACTCCGGAACAGGATACAACCCAGACCCAGAAACCGGAAGTGGGGGACAGTCTCGAGATTAAAGACGGAATGGCCAGATTTCTCCTGCAGGATTCCCCTTTAGTGGAGGCTGCGGGCGGCAGAACTGACTGGACCAAGGTGACGGTCACCGTGAACGGTAAGGCATATGTGCCTGCCGTACAGGATGACGGGAAGGTCTATGTGGATGTTGAGGATTCGGAAGCGGCTGTCTATGAAGCTGTACTGGTCACGGAGGAGACGACGAAATACCATGGCGACACACCACTGGAAGATGTTGTACATCCTTTTGCATATGCGTACCATACCTTGGGAAATACCCTGACTGTCCTTCCGAAATACGCATCCTACGATGAAGAAAAAGGCAATCTGCTGTCCTTCTCATCCGGACTGTCAATGATAGGTCTGACCGTCCAGGGAATGACTTCCATATCCTCCATAAAGGTGACTGACCCACAGGGAACCATATTAGGTGGAACAGGTTCATATGATCCTCAGACCAGGTCCTTCAAGATGGAAAAGGGACTGCCGTTCATGGTCCTGAACTGCACCAACAGGGGGGCATTTGTCTCTTCGTCAGGAAACGTATTCATGATTCCGGTTCGTTCGGGACAATATTCCAAGGGACTGGAAGTTACCATATGCAGTGCTGACCACCTGATGTGCAGGACAAGCATACCTTCGTTCACTGTTGACAAGGATAAGGTCCATTCCTGCATGGTGACATGGAAGCCGGACAAGAATCTTCTTTTTTATGAAGGCTTCGACAACATGGTCTGGGGCGGAGATGTGGTTGCCGGTGAGGACTCCTTCGGAATGAATCCTGTGGCAGGTGATATGACGATCAAGAGCGGCAGGACTCTGAGCGGATATGAGACACCTCTTTATCCTGTCTCATATGAAATGGCCGGAGCTGGGTATATCCAGGAATCAAATCTTTCGGTGACGGAAGGAAAGGATGTTTCCGGGTCGAGATATCTCTCGGATTCATATATCAAGAGCCGTAACATAGGCGGATATCTCAGACTTTACCGTTGCCAGGAATATCAAGGCTATATATCAGTCGGTGACACATATAATGGAATAGTGGAACCTGTCTTTGCAGGAGAGATTTCGGATGCTCACAGGGATATCGTCATCAGCTTTGACATATGTGCAGCCTCTGACTTCGATGATGATCTGTCGTTCAAGGCAACAAACGGTGGAAATATAATATCCTGCATGGTGGACGGGACCGAACTTCCGGAGACTGTCTTCTCCCGCAAGTTCTCCAAGACCGGATCGACTGCGGCTCTGGACAGGTCGGCAGTGACTCTTCCTGCATCGGATGGCAGATGGCATAATGTGGAACTCACGGTCAGGAACATGAATGACAAGTCAACATTCACTCTGACCACAGCTGCATCCCACTCCAAGCCCGGTGCATATCGTTTCTATCTTGACAACTATCAGGTAAGAACCCTTAAGGACCATGCAGACCGTGATGGATCCACCCTCAGGGTCATGTGCTGGAACATCCAGAACGGAATGTGGGCGGACCAGGACAACAACTACAACAATTTCGTGGCCTGGGTCAAGAAATACAATCCGGATGTCTGTGTATGGTGCGAGGGCGAGACCATCTTCAACACTTCGGGTGACAAGGTCTACGGCACCAACAGGATTCTCCCGAACGCATGGGCTTCAGTGGCGCAGCGTTATGGACATAATTACTGGAGCAAGAGCGAGGACAGGGACAACTACCCTCAGATCATCACATCGAAATATCCGATAAACACCTTGGCCAAAATAGGTCAGATCGGTACCACCGATGCATATGTCGAGCACGGCTCAGGCCTCTTCGAAGTGGAGTTCAACGGCCACAGTGTATATTTCGTGTCCTTCCACGCGTTCGCGCACGCCTATGACCCTAAATATACAAGCTCCGGTACCGACGCTCAGAATGCCTCTGCTGCATTGTATGAAGGCGACTACCATCGTGAAAAGGAGATCAGGTATGTGTATGAGCAGACTATAGAAAAATATCCTTCGCAGTCCAACTGGCTTATGATGGGAGACTTTAACTCCATCTCAAGCCTGGATGCCGAGCATCACACCGGCATCAACGATACAAACTGGCTCCTGCACGACCATATCCTCGGCAAGGACTATCTGAAGGATATCATTGCGGAGAGGAATGCACCGGAGGACTTCTTCTCGTCGATTAACGGAGACTCAAGGAGAATAGATTTCATATATGCATCTCCTGCAATGTATGACCGCATAGAAAGCACAGCCATAATCATAGACTCGTGGACGGTCCTCAGCCAGGACAAGAGTGTCTCTGACAAGGGCTATTTCTGCCGTCCTTCGGATCACAGACCGATTCTCGTGGACTTCAAGATGAACTGATATGAAGAAGATTATCATTCTGGTAATGGCCGCTGTCCTTTCCCTGGCCGTTGCCGATGCACGGGGAAAGGAACTGAAGGTGCTCTACTGGAACATCCAGAACGGTATGTGGGCCGGTCAGGAGGATAACTATGATGCATTCGTGAAATGGGTCAAGGCCCAGGATGCGGATGTGTGCATATGGTGCGAGGCAGAGACCATCTATTACACTGGAACTTCCAAGCGCCTTCCTCGGGAGGACCGTTATTTCATCTGGGATGAGGTGGCTCCGAGGTATGGACATAAACATATATATGTGGCAGGTCATCGTGACGGCTATCCACAGGTGATCACGTCGAAGTTCCCGATAGAGAACGTGAAGAAGATTGTCGGTGACGACCGGATCGTAGTGACCCACGGAGCTGGGTGGGCGCGCGTGAAGGCCTATGGAAAGACCTTCAACATAGTATCGCTGCATACCTGGCCGCAGAAGTCTCATTTCAGGTACAAGGAGGCTTCAAAGGAAGAGCGTGACGCCAGTGCGGCACGTAATGAGGGTGATGTCAACCGTCTGGAAGAGATGACCTGGATATGTGAGAATACTATTCTTACGGACCCTCAGGCGGAGGATAACTACTGGCTTATGGCAGGTGACTTCAATGCCGTCTCGCCGAAGGACAACTGGGTTTACAAGTTCCCGGAGGGAGATTCGAGGCTTCTTGTGCACGACTACATACTGAAGAACACCCCTTATGTGGATGTCATCTGGGAAAGGCATCCGCGCAATTTCTACACCACTACATTCGAATACAAGAGGATAGACTTCGTTTACCTGTCTCCGGCCCTATATGGGCTTGTGGAGGACGCACAGATTGTAGAGGATGAGTATACAAGGCCTCACAGACACGCGTCTGTGAAGAACTTCCAGGATCCTTCCGACCATCTCCCCATCATAGTCAATTTCAAAATCAAATAATATCTTATGAAGTTAAAACTATCGACATTGATTCCGCTGGCAATGCTCGGACTTGCCCTTGTGGCGTGCTCCAAGGACGACCGTAATGCACCTCGCACGGATGGATTCGAGATCCACGCCCTGGCGGACTGCAGCGATGAGCCTCTGAAGGAGTTCTGCGTAGACGTCCTTGAAGGCACTTCGGAACTGTACATCAGGACTGATGTGACAGATTTCAATGTGTTCTGGCAGGATGCGGCAGGCACTCCTTGGCTGGAGGTATCGGCTTGTGAGAAGACAGATGTCCCTTCTGTCTGGAAAGTGACTCTGAACTACATCGGCAGGTCGGAAGGTGTTCTCTACACCCGCAGGACAGGCACGCTGTCCGTGACCAAACCTGAAGTCAATCTCGCGGCGTTTCTTTCCGTGCATCAGGGTGCGATCGAAAGGACCGGCAACGACTTCTCTGACTTCAAGTATGGCTCGTGGCTCCCTGACGATGCGTCTGGTGAGATGCCTTTTGAAAGCTGGTCTGACGCCCTTAAGAAGAAAGGGTTCTCTTCTGAAACTGCCCTGGCCTGCTTCGGAAGGTACGGACACCTGAAGATCGGTGACGGAAACGGCACCAAGGGAAATCTGGTGACTCCGACCAATGGTCTTCATAGATACGACTCCCTCCTTATGGTTTCGTTCAAGGTAGCGGCCTATCCGGGTGACGATAAGTCATTCAAGGTGGATGTCGTGGGCGGCGGTGTCATCCGCGATTTTGCCGCGGAAGGCAAGACCAGCCTCACTCTTGAGACTGTGGACATCACAACCAATGCCGTGACTCAGGAGGGACTCTGGAAGCCGGAGACCAACTTCATAGTCTTCATATCATCTGTGGAGAATAATCCTGTGGGTGTGAACACTTGTCTGAAGATCACTTCAGGAGCATCCGGAAACGGCAAGGGATCGCGTCTGTTTATAGATGACTTTTATGTAATGAAACTGGTGCAGGACCAGGACGTCGACTATTTCCTTATGAACCAGGGAAGCGGACGCGACAGGATTCTTGCCCCTATTAACGACTAAAACACCTAATGATGAAACATAATTTGCAAATGAAATGGCTGGCAGTCCTTGCCTTTGCCCTTTCCTGCATCTGTGCATCCGCACAGTCACAGGTGAAAGGTCACGTATACGACTCGGCCGGTGAGCCGCTCATCGGTGCCTATGTGACGATCGAAGGCACTACGACAGGCTCCATAACTGACATTGACGGAGCCTATGTCATCACAGCGAAGCCTACTGATGTGCTCAAGGCTGAATATATGGGATTCACTCCGGCAACGGAGATCGTAGGCCAGCGCGCTGTCATAGACTTAACTCTTACAGAGGACCAGAATCTCCTTGAGGACGTCGTGGTCATCGCCTATGGTGCGGCAAAGAAGTCCGACCTTACCGGATCGGTGGCCAATGTCAAGATGGGCGACATCAAGGATGCCCCTGTGCTCTCGATCGACAACGCCCTCCAGGGACGTATTGCCGGTGCCGACTTTATGTCCACTGACGGTGCTCCGGGCTCGACCACCACAATCCGTATCCGTGGTACAAGGTCCATTTCCGCATCCAATGAGCCTCTGTTCATCGTGGACGGCATTATGGATGCTATCCATGACCTGAACGACATATCATCTGACGATATCGCCAGTATCTCTGTCCTCAAGGATGCATCTTCGACAGCGATCTACGGATCGCGTGGTGCCAACGGTGTCATCATCATTACTACAAAGAAGGGCTCCAAGACAGATGGAAAGGTCAATATTTCCTTCAAGGCGGATTTCAGCCTTTCACAGTTGCCTAAGTCGCTCGATATAATGAACGCTTCCGAGTTCGTGCAGTATCGTAACGACTATGCATATTTCGGAGACGACAAGAGTCACGCGAACGTGAATGAGAACACTCCGCTTTCTGGCTCTGTCTATGCGGATCCGTTCAGCTACGGAGAAGGCACCGACTGGATCGGAAACATCACCAGGAACGCATTTTCGCACAACTATTCGCTCTCTCTGACAGGAGGTAACGAGCACGGCTCGTTCTATGCATCTATGGCATACAACGACACAGACGGTATCATCGATGGCAGCGGCCAAAGACGTTTCTCCGGCCGTATCAAGGGTGACAGACAGATCTTCCCTTGGCTCAAGGCTTCATACAACGGATCATACACCTGGCGTCATACCGATGAGAACAAGGCGACAATCGGTGGTACAAGCTGGTGGAACGGAGCTCAGTACCTGTCTCCGCTCCTCAAGGTGACCGATTCCGAGAACCCTCTCTATAACCTTGGACAGAAGATCAACACTCCACGTGCTATGATCGACCTGAACACCAACCAGACCAAAAGAAACTCTATGAATCACGCAGTCAGCGTGGATATCACTCCGGTCGAAAATCTGGTGATCACCAGCACCCTGTCATATTATCTCTACTTCAGACAGCATTACCGTTATTTCCCTGGTTCTCTCCCTGCAAAGACAGAAAACGAGGGCGGACAGGCCTACAGGGCAGATTATACAGAGAATTCTATGTCGAACGAGACAACCGTCAGGTATAAGCTCGAGAAGAACGGACATACTTTCCAGCCTCTGCTCGGATTCTCGCTCTATAGTTATTCTGCCGAGAATTTCTCCCTCCAGGGACAGGGCTATATGGATGACGAGGTGATGTGGAACAATATGAACGCTGTTCTCGACAAGGAGACCTACAGCGCCGGAACATCATACAGCAGCAAGGCCAAGATGTCGGGATTCGCCCGTGCTGACTACAACTGGAAGTCACGCTATTACATCACGGCGACAGGCCGTTTCGACGGTGCGTCGAACTTCGCGGCCAACAACAAATGGGCGTTCTTCCCTTCGGCTGCGTTGAGGTGGAACATCTCAAACGAGCCGTTTATGGCGAACGTCGGCTGGATCGACGACCTCTCGCTACGCTTCAGCGCCGGTCTGACAGGTAATGATGCCATCAGCGCTTACTACTCTCTGGCAAAGCTTGACAGCACTACGGGAGGATATCTCTTCGATGGCTCACAGCCGGTATCCTTCTACAGAAGCCGTCTCGCAGAGCCTGGACTTACCTGGGAGAAGACCGCCTCATATAACCTCGCCCTCGACTGGACTATGTTCGGAGGAAGAGTTTCGCTCACCGCAGAAGCCTATATGTCGAAGACCACAGACCTGCTCCTGCAGGTGCAGGTGGCCGAGCAGACGGGATATGACAAGCGTATGTGCAACCTTGGAGCAATCTCCAACAAGGGTGTCGAGCTTTCCATCGAAACCCGCAATATCGAGAGGAGGGACTTCCAGTGGACGACTTCCCTGACCTTATCGCACAACACACAGAAGGTGCTTGACATCGGCTCTGAAGACTTTGTGTCTGCAATGGACTGTCCTGGAAACAACAAATACATGATGTATGGATATGTGAAGGGCTATCCGCTCAACTCGCTCTGGGGATTCAAGTACGGCGGCATCTGGAAGTCGGATCAGGAGAGGGAAAGGAACAAGCAGACCAAGGCCTATGCGAGCGAAAGCACGAAGTGGGCTGACGGTACGCCGAGGTACTATGACATCAATCACGACGGCGTCCTGAATCAGGAAGACCTCGTATACCAGGGAAGTGCGGACCCTATCCTTTACGGAGGTATGCAGAATACTTTCTACTACAAGAACTTCAAGCTTGGTGTCTATCTGGCGTATTCTCTCGGCGGAAAGATCTACAACTACGGAGAGTTCTACCAGTCCGGAGGTATGTACACCAACCAGTTCCGCTATATGCTGAACTCCTGGCACCCTGAGAGAAATCCTGAATCGAACATCCCTCGCGCAGGCTACACAGACGTGGCCCTCCCGAGCGACTTTATGATTCACGATGCCTCATATCTCAGACTCAAGAACATCAGCCTCGGCTACACCCTTGACCTTTCGAGGAAGTGGAAGGGAGGCATCAAGGATGTCACTGTTACCCTTTCAGGAGAGAACCTCTACCTGTGGAAGAACTACAACGGATTTGACCCTGACGTATCCAGCGAGGGAACATCTTCTACCCTCCGCCGTGTGGACCTCGGAGCATATCCGAAGCCAAGGACATTCACTTTCAGCATCCAGGTAAGGTATTAATAGAAAAGAAATCGAGCTATGAACATATTCAAAAAGATAATCGGTGCGGTCTTTATGGCCGGTCTGCTCTCGGGAGCGGTATCCTGCTCGCTCGAGGAGGACACTTCGTCCATCTCGACGCCGGATAACTTCTTTCGCAACTTTGCGGAGTGCCAGTCTGTGGTGAACGGCTGCTACATTCCGCTCAAGAGCATATACACTTACCAGTATTTCCTGGCTGTGGAGTGTGTTTCAGATATAATGTATTGTCCTTCAGGTACATTGGATGCGCAGTTGGATATCAGCCCAGTGAAGCCGCGCTTCGGTACTACAGTGTGGAAACAGTGCTACCTCGGAGTGCAGAGATGTAATTTCGCTATTCCAGGCATTGAGGGCTGTACGGCGCTTTCAGATGCGGAAAGAAATCAGCTACTGTGTGAGGCAAGGGTGCTCAGAGCCCTTTATTACTGGCATCTGACCTGCTTCTTCGGAGATGTACCTTTCTATATGTATGACGTCTCTGACACGGAGACCCTTCTCAAGGTGGCTGAGCTTCCGCGTATGGATGCCGATCAGAGCCGTGCAGACCTGATCGCAGACCTCAAGGAGATCGCTCCTCTGGTGTCACAGACAAGGACATCCGACAACAAGGAACAGCGCCTCGGCGCAGCAACAGCGTGGATGCTCATCGCGAAGTTAGCTGCCTGGAACAATGATTGGGAAGAGGTCGTTAATGCTGTCGACAAACTGGAGGAAATCTACGGTGACCTCAATCAGTATCCTCTCGAGGACATTCAGTTCCGTTGCAAGAACACTCCTGAGTCCATCTTCGAGATCCAGCACACTTACACTGAGGGCGGTCTGTCATATGTGTCCAATGTGGCTTGCGTGACGACTCCTGTGAGAAACAAGGATGACATCTATGACGGCGTCCAGATTCCTGAACTTGGCACGACAGCCAAGACCTGGCAGCCGGCATATGCCAATGTATACTTCTGCCAGGGTCTTATGCCTCGTCGCGGAAAGGACCTCAGGAACTACTACAATGTTGCCTGGGAGTGGGAAGGAAAGGCATTCGAGAAGGTTACAACGCGTCCTTATCCGGGTCCTAAGTTCTGGTGTCCGAATATGAAGGAAGGCAACGACGACAACAACTACAAGGTGTTCCGCTATGCTGATGCACTCCTTCTCAAGGCAGAGGCTCTGTGCGAACTCAACCAGCTCTCAGAGTCTGTGAAGTATCTTGATATGACAAGACTTCGCGCAGGCCTTGCAGGATATACCCTCCGCACTCAGGTCCGCCTGAGGGAGGAGATCCGCAACGAGAGGGCAAGGGAACTCTTCGGAGAGTTCCAGCGCAAGTATGACCTCGTACGCTGGGGCATATGGTATGATGCGGTGACGGACTACAGCGACTATCCTTCACTTGTCAATAATATGAAGCCTTGCCACAGGTTCTATCCTATTCCGGATACCCAGGTTGTGTACTCGAAGTACAACCTCGACAATAATGAATATGCCCAGTACGGTATGTAAAAGGAGGATTTATGAAGAAAATTGCAATATTTATCACTGCGCTTGCGCTTTTCGCTTCATGCGACAAACCTTACAAGATGGATCTGCCGCTTTCAGTGGCACAGCGCAACATCTCCCTCAGCAAGGATGCCGGCTCGACCCACGTCCTTGTATATGCCGACGGAGACTGGACGGCGACGTTCACCGAGCCGGTCGACTGGGCAAGTCTGAACAAAGTGTCCGGATATGGAAACAGTGACCTTGTGTTTACCTACAGTGCCAACTACGGCATTGCGCGAAGAGTGGGAATCGTCCTGTCCAAGGACGAGCTCCGCGACACTGTCGTGATGACCCAGGCTGGTCCGGTAAGTACTCCTATATATGATCCTCAGGTTACTCAGGTGCCTCTTTTCAATACTGCAGGTACTGCCGTGGTCAATGCGGTCGGAAACCTTCTGTATTGTGCTGATGCCGTGTATGCATATGCAGTGTACAGCAAGGAAGACGGCACAGAGGAGACAGTGCTTATCGACGGCCAGGATGCAGATCCGTCGCACTGGATCACATCTTTCGAGGCGGAACACGACAAGTTCCGTTTCGGTGTGGCAGCCAACGCTTCAGGTGCTCAGAGGACTGCCAAGCTCAGGATCACCATTGCCAATCCTACCGGTATGACATTCAACAAGTATGTGACCGTTACCCAGAGCGAAGGCAAGGCTGCATTCAAGCTCCCTGCTCTCGGATATGGTTCTTATGGCCCTGATGCTCAGACTCTTGTTGTCGAGACTTTGGAAAATACGATCTGGCCTTATCAGGACAATATGACCATTACGATTCAGGACCCGAGCTGGATCACCGATGCCCATATGGTTCCGGGAGGTCTCAGCCTTACACTCACCGAGAATAAGACAGGCAGCCCACGTCAGCAGAATTTGACCTTGACATACGTCTCTGACGCAGGCGAGATCATCAACGCCAAGTTTACAGTAATCCAGTCAACTAAATAACAGGAATGAATATGAAGAGAAATATATTTAGAGCGTTTTCCGCTTCGGTGGTCTTCCTTACCGCATTGTCCTGCAGCCTTGACGAGACAGCGGACGTAAAGCTGGTTGAGCTGGGAACTCCGCTTGAAGACAATGTCTGCATCGTCGAGGCCGAGGGTGGAGAATACGAACTTGAGATCTATTCCAACGGAAGCTATCATATAGAGATGCTTGATCAGAGCAGCTGGCTCACTCTCAGCGCTATGAAGGGAAACGGTGACGGCACTCTGACGCTGACATCCACCGGCAATGATGAGTTCAAGAGAATGACTTCATTCGCACTGTGCAGTGACGTGGACGAGCGTCGTGACACAGTATACGTGAAGCAGAAGGGTAAGATCGAGGCAAATCTTTCGATGGGCAATACCTCTATGGTGGTGCCGGGAGCCGGCGGTGAGTCAAAGGCTTCGCTTTCCACTAACATCCCGTTCGAGTACTTCAAGGTGAACGTCGACTATAACGATCCGGAGAATGTCGGATGGCTCGACCCTGAAAAGGTTTCTATGGCCGGCGACGGCCAGGACAGGACGCTCAGCATCTGGACAGATCCAAACCCGGATGATGTTTCGGTCCGTACAGCATCCCTCAACCTCTCTTTCGTGGACGGATGGGGTGACAAAGTTGCGCTTGAGCTGATCGTGATGCAGAAGAACTCCAACGAGGGCCTTGGTGTGCTCAAGTCTTTCGCCGAGATCAGAAGCACTTATCCGAACGGCGGAGAAGTGACCGAAGACTATATTCTTGAGGGTATTGTAGTCAGCAACACCGAGGGTGGAAATGCCGGCGAGAACGAGCAGATCAGTGCTTCCGCAATCGACTATACTGTCTCACAGAGGACTGTATATGTGCAGTCTCTTGACGGAAAATACGGTTTCTCCCTTCTCACCGAGACAGAAGAGGACAATATCTTCAAGCAGTTCAACAAGGTGCGGGTGCTCCTCAAGGGTACGGAGATCTATCTCTTCGACAATCCGGCCAAGTACTACCAGATCAAGGGCGTGAAGAAGAGTATGGTCGCTTCCAATGTGAAGGCGGCCGAGTCGGAGATTGTCGTGAAGCAGAAGCATTTCAATGAGCTCACTGATGATGACATCTTCACCTATGTCACTCTTAAGGATGTCGAGTTCCCTGTTAGAAAGGGATCCATCTGTCCTATCAACGAAGGATATTCTATTGCCGGAAAGTCTGACCGTATCGCCAAGTTCCCGCTTTTGGTACGCGACATCAACGGCGACAGCTTCTATATGTATACAAATACTGTCTGCACATATCGTAACGACGGTACCCGCGTTCCTCAGGGATCGGGAAATATTTCTGGCGTGATCGTGCATGAGCGTTTCTCGCGCTTTGAGTGGAAGAACGGTATGGACCTCCTAGATATGGAGACAGACCCTGAGCTCGGAAACATAGGAAGATATCAGATCCGTCACCAGACCAAGAGCGACATCTATGACCAGATGCAGATGGACTTCAAGGACAGCTTCTCGGAGCTTCTCGTGGAATACCGCTACTGGAATCCTGACATTGAGAACGGTGTCCAGAGGCCTACATACGGAGATAACGGATGGTTTACCCACACTTACCAGAAGAAGTATACAGGCACGGAAGCCAAGGAATATACCGAGGAAGTGTATAAGCAGCATATGTCTGCGGAAGTATGTTTCTCATACCTTGGCCCTATCGGTCTTGCAGGCACTATGTTCGGAGCCAACACCGGCAATGTGAACGGACTTGGCATCGTCCTGGACTCGGACAAGGACCGTTATAATCCCGAGATGTCAGAGTGGGTGGGCGAGTTCAACGGCACCCGTCAGTGGCTTGCCCCGGAGACATCTATGGCTGATGCTGAGATCCCTATGCGCGTGGCCAACGCCGGCAGCGGAGCGGGAAAGGGCTGGTGCTCTTCTGACTGCTACTGCGCGTTCAGAAGCCTCAAATGGTGGGATTTCGACCAGAACAGGGGATATGCCTGGATGCTGAACTTCTCGACAAAGGGCGTCAGCAGCAAGCTCTCGATGCAGATATCAGTGCTCAACTCATCGCAGAGATTCCACTCTCCGCGCTACTGGAAGGCAGAATGGTCTGAGGTTGACTCTATGGATCCTTCAAAGGACGCCCAGTGGCATCCGATAGGCGAGTATACAGTTCCTGACATTTCACAGTGGACAGGCACGCTCTTCTCGTCAGTTGTGGGATACAAGGCCATCAATATGGACCTTCCTGCGGAACTCCTCGGAAAGGACAATGTATATATCCGTCTGATGCCGGTCAACGACCTCTGCAGCAGCGGTGGAGATTACACCGACACCTTCATCACCGATGATGAGGACGGCGACAAGCACGCGAGCTCGATCGACTATATAGCCATCCGCTATAACAAGTAACCGCCTGTCATTTCGAGTGGCCGAAGGGTGTCGAGAAATCTAAACATCAACATTAACCAACTAATAATAACTATTATGAACAAAAAGTTTTTCATTATGGCCATTGCGGCAGTTCTGGCCATCTTCATCAGCTGTAACAAGGAGGAGAAGACTCCTGAACAGCCGACTCCGCAGATCACAGCGATCTCTCCTGCAAGCGGTCTTGCAGGCATCGCTGCAACAATCACAGGAAAGAACTTCTCAGTTGAGAAGGACGGCAACGTCGTACTTTTCGGCGAGGCTGTGGCTACTGTGACATCAGCTTCTGCAACATCTCTCGTTGTGATCGTTCCTGAGAACGAGCCTGGCAAGGTATCGGTTACCGTTGCAGTAGGCGAGAAGGTTTCAACAGGCTTCGACTTCACTTATGAGGTGCCTGTATATCCTGCAGAACTCCACTCACTCAATCCTGCAAAGGCTCAGATGGGTGCGGAGATTACACTCGTAGGAAAGCACTTCGGTGACGACGCAAGTGTTTATACAGTTCTTTTCGATGAGGATGTTGCCGAGATTAAGAGCATTACCGACGAGGCTATCGTAGTTGTCGTTCCTGAGACTCTTGACGAGCAGGCAAATGTCATCCTCAAGAAAGGTGACGAGATGATCCCTACAGTCCAGCAGTTCACATACGAGTTCCCTAAGACTCTCGCTATGGGTGCAATCACAGGCATCATCTATGAGGCAGGCACTGACTTCACAGTTCCTGTAGAGAATCTTGCAGAGGCTGACGAAGTAAAGGCTGTATTAGTAGGCAAGGACGGCGAAGTCGAGGTTGAGTGCCTCGCAGAGGATGGCGTACTTATTGTATACGTTCCGGCTAAGCTCAAGGGCGACTACAAGCTCAAGGTTTATGTAAAGGGCTGCCTCCCTGTAGAGTCTGCAGCAGAGTTCGCAGTATACTATGTTCCTCAGTATCAGCTTGATCTTACCGATCCTGACGGATATATCGGAGGATATGGCTCAGGTTCGCACAAGGACGGTGTAGGTTCTGAGGCAAGATTCAACTCAACCAGCGGCGTGGCTTTGGCTTCTGACGGTTCGTTGTGGGTGACTACCATCGGTGGAACAATTTCAAACAACACCGGACACGCTATCCGCAAGGTCAATCCGACTACAAAAGAGGTTACAACAGTGATCGAACCAGATGTGTTGACCCTTGGCAAAACACAGAATATCTATCCATACCACGGAGCTTTCGCTTCAAACGGTGACTACTATGCCGCTTGCAAGAACGGCAAGTTTATGATCGGTAAGGTATCTGCTGCCGACAATACCTGGTCAGTATTCGAGTGTACAAACACTCCTGCAAAGTACAATGATTCAAAGGGCATCAACTTTATGAATCTCATCCTTGATGCTCAGGACAATATCTATGTATGCGACCGCGACCAGAGCCGTATCCTCAAGGTGAATGCAGGCTCTACTGACGTTGCTGCCACAATCCAGGTCAAGGCAACAATCAACGGTGAGGAGAACAACATCCAGATTAACCATTTCGTTTGGGGAAAGAACAAGGAGCAGTTCATTGTTTCAGGCGCTGATGACCTCGTGCTTGTTCTCGCGGATATGAGCGGAAACGGAACAGTAATCGCCGGAAATGGTCTGAAGCCTCATTATTATGATGGAACTAATACCAACAACTCAGGAACTACACTGAATTTTACTGACGGCGAGCCGGGTAACCCTCTTTCTGCAACAATCGGTCAGATCGGAGGCATATTCTACGACGAGGCAGACGGTTACATCTACTTCAATGATATCAACTCCAAGGCATTCAGAGTGCTCGTACCAGGTGTAGGCGGAGACTATACCAAGGGTGCTGTGAAGACTCTCCTCGGAAATCCGTCTCTGTCAGCATCTAAGGAAGGTGGTCTCAGCAATCTTGGCGGACTGGTAAGAATGTCTGACGGCTCTTTCTATATCGCAGCAAACAAGGCAATAAGCAAGGCTTCTCCAGTAGTGGAGTAATTAAACAGACTATATTCATATGAATATCAGGCTATTATCAATAACAGTCGGCGTGGCGTTTCTGGCAAGCGCCGGCTGTTCTTCTCATCAGCCGGCTGATGATGTCGCTTATCCTGTCACTCAGGAGCATAGGGACAGAGCCTCCGCACTGGTTGCCAGGATGACCCTTGAAGAGAAATGCGACTATATAGGCGGTTCCAAGGATGGCTTCTATATCCGTCCGGTCGAACGTCTCGGCATTCCTCTCATCCGTATGGCGGATGGTCCTCAGGGAGTTCGCAATAACACCAGGAGTACTCTCTTTGCCTGCGGAGTGGCGGCTGCCGCATCCTGGAACGAGGACGTGGCATATGAGATGGGTGTAGCCCTCGGCCAGGATTCCCGCGCAAGGGGTGTGCATATCCTTCTGGGCCCGGGCGTGAACATCTGCCGCAGCCCGCTTTGCGGCAGAAACTTCGAGTATATGGGTGAAGATCCGTGCCTGGCCGCTGCTACAGCCGTCGGATACATCAAGGGAGTACAATCCCAGGGTGTGATGGCCACGGTCAAGCATTTTGCCCTGAATAATCAGGAGTTCAACCGCCATCATGTGAGCTCGGACGCTGATGAACGCACCATCAATGAAATCTATTTTCCTGCCTTCAAGGCTGCGGTGGACGCCGGTGTGGCTTCCGTGATGAGTAGCTATAATCTCGTGAACAACGTTCATGCGGCAGAGAACAGATGGCTTCTCACCGAGACCCTCAAGGACAAATGGGGCTTCGAGGGCTTTGTGATGTCCGACTGGACCTCCACCTACTCTACGCTCGGCTGTGTCCGCAGCGGACTCGACCTCGAGATGCCTGAGGGATTCTGCATGAACTATGATGCAATAAAACCTCTCATCGAGACAGGAGTCATCCGTGAGAAGGATATCGACCGGAAGGTGGAGAACATCCTCGCTTCTCTGATCGCCTATGGTTTCCTCGACCGTCCTCAGCTGGACACAACCATAAAGGAGGATAATCCGTATTCCCGTGAGGTGGCCTACAAGCTCTCATGCGAGTCGGCTGTACTTCTCAAGAATGAAGACGCTCTTCCTCTTAAAAAGGGTGGCAGAGTGGCTCTGATGGGCCCTCGTGCCGACATCATTCCTTGCGGAGGCGGCAGCGGATCGGTGGACCCTCTCTATTCGATTTCCCTTTACGAGGGCATGAATCAGCTGGGAGAGGATTTCCCTGTGACTCTCGTGGGTGAAGACTACAGGAAGGCTGCCCGTACACTGAAAGAGGCTGATGCCGTGGTCGTTTCTGTGGGTTTCGACAGACAGACTGAGAAGGAAGACCATGACAGGACCTTCGCTCTTCCTCAGGGACAGGACGAACTCATCGAGTTCGCTGCAGAGCACAACGACAATGTGATCGTGGTGATCTATTCCGGTGGAGCCGTGGATATGAGCCGTTGGCACGACAAGGTGTCGGCAGTTCTCATGGGCTGGTATCCGGGACAGGAGGGCGGACTTGCCATTGCGCGTATGCTTGCTGGCGAAATATCTCCTTCCGGACGTCTCCCGATCAGCATCGAGGCAAGGCCGGAGGATAATCCGACGTATGACAACTACTATGTGGAGAAGCCGATGACCAAACGCGGACATTCCACTCTCAATGTCACATACGGAGAAGGCATATTCGTGGGATACAGAGGATATGAAAAGAAAGGAGTCAGCCCTCTCTATCCTTTCGGACATGGTCTCACATATACCTCGTTCGAATATTCGGACCTCATGGTCAGCCGGAATGGAGACGGAGTGGATGTGACTCTCACTGTGACGAATACAGGAAACTTTGATGCTGCCGAAGTGGTTCAGATCTATGTGGGCGAGGATAACCCATGCGTTGCCCGTCCTGCCAAGGAACTCAAAGGCTACGACAAGGTCTTCATCCCGAAAGGGGAGTCTGCCGTCGTCACTGTCCGTCTGCCTCGAAGTGCCTTTGCCTTTTACGATGTGGACATTCATGACTGGCGTATCAATCCTGGCACCTTCACCATAATGGTCGGAGCCTCTTCTCAGGATATAAAACTCAAAGAACACATAATCTTATAATCAAAATCATCAGTATCATGAAAAGTAAAATGACAGAGGAATACGTTTCTCCTTTGACAGATTGCCTCGAAACTGGATTTGAAGGTGTTTTATGCTCAAGTATAAGGTTTATGTCTCAGAATAATTCAGGACAGATGCTCAGAAAACTGATCATATCAGTCTGTGCCGTGCTGTCAGTCATGACGGCATCGGCACAGAATGTCAGATATGTTGATGCCTCAACGCTGACCGTGATCGGCAAACCGCTGCCGACCACCAAGGCATTCACAAGAATCGATACCTCTGTCTATAAGTTCAACGACGTGACTATAGACAAGTATGCCTCTTACTCTACCGGTCTGGCAGTGCTGTTCTCCACAGACAGCCGCACCATACGCGCAAGATGGACAACCGGTGAGAGTAATTCAGGTTCCAACATGGCTGCCATAGGGCAGAAAGGTCTGGACCTGTATATAATGAAGGACGGCAAGTGGGTGTTTGCCGGAGTTGGAACTCCAGACATGGACACGCCTCCATATGACAGCCATGAAAGTACGATAGTCGCCGATATGGCGGAAGGACAGAAGCAGTGTCTTCTGTATCTTCCATTGTTCGACAAGGTGGATGAACTTCAGATAGGCATAGAAGAAGGGGCTGCGGTCAGTCCTCTTGCCAATCCTTTCAGACATAAGATAGTGGTCAAGGGATCCAGCATCACGCATGGCGCAGCCGCAAGCCGTCCCGGCATGTCCTACCCGGCACTTATTGGCAGAGAGAACGACTGGTACTGCATAAATCTTGGGTTCAGCGGCAAGTCCAGGCTGGAAAAGGAATATGCTGAACTCCTTGCAGATATTCCGGATGTGGATGCCTTTGTGTTTGACACATTTTCCAATCCTTCGTCAGACGTGATATATGAGCGTTTTGATTCATTTGTCGATATCATCAGAGCTGCCCATCCGGGAGTCCCGATGATCTTCCTTCAGACGGAAAGACGCGAGACCAGAAACTTCAGCCTATCCCGCGAAGATTGGGAATCCGCAAAGCAGACAGCTGCCGAAGAGGTCGTAAGACGCAGGATGAAGACTGATAAACACATATACTTCATATCTTCGGAAGGCTTTCTCGGTGACGAACACATAGCTACGGCTGACGGAACGCATCCTACTGACCTTGGTTTCCGGTATATGGTGGAGACCATATCACCGAAAATCAGGAAGATTCTGAAGAAATACGGAGTAAGATAGGCAACTTGTCAATTCTTATTGTCAGAGGCAGCATCCCACAAAGGGTGCTGCTTCAGTCTTTTGTTGAGGGTGAGTTCTCTGGCCGGGATCGGGAGGACCGTGTATCTTGAATCCACGCTGACTGTCTTTTCGTATCTGCCTGTTCTGACCAGATCGAACCATCTGAATCCCTCACCGAACAGTTCCAGCCTTCTTTCATCAAGGACGCCCTGATAGTCCACTGAGACGCTCTTTCTTGAATCGTCAGGCCCATACATGTCCATCGCCTCCTGAGTCGGGCAGAAATTATATGCACCTCCCACCGGAGACTGCTTGGTGTAATAGTAGGAACTCATATTCACGCTGCTTTCCTGAACGAGATTCGCAAAGGAGAAGATCTCTTCCCGGTTGTACCCTCCTCGGAAGATGCTGTTGAAGTCAGATAGTGTGAAGTTTACGTCAGCTATGACTTCTTCTGCAACCTGTGCGGCTTCCTTCATCATTCCCATAGCCAGATATGTCCTGGCTAGCAGAGCCTTGGCCGCCTGATACGAGACATGGTTCTTGTCCTGAAAGTCACTCCCGAGCCTGATGGCTTCCTTGAATTCCTCTGCCACGAAGATCCATGCTTCTTCTTCCGGTGTCTGAGGCACATCGGTGTCGATGGTAGAAGTCACGATGGGAATATTTCTCCACCGTGCCGTAATGTTATAATAGTACAATCCCCTGAAGAAATGTCCTGCTGCCAGCATCTCGTCTTTTTTCTGGGATTGCGGCAGCTGTCCGATCTTCTCAATGAAGACGTTGATCTGGTATAGTCCGGCATAGAATCCGTTCCAAGGACTCGCCACAATGCTCTGGTTCGGAGTTATGCCCATGGTGACCAGCAGTTCCGGTGTGTTCATGCCGGATGCTCCGGTGCGGATGATATCTCCGCCGATCAGGTCGAACAGAGCCCAGCCATTGAATGTCGGTTTGTACTGGGCGATGTTGTATGCACCCGTAAGAAGCAGCTGAGCATCCTCCTCGCAGATCAGCTCACTTGAAATGCCGTTGTGCGGATACTGGTCGAGATGTCTGTCGCAACAGCAGAGCAGCGGCAGACATATGAGTATAGGTGTGAGCATTATTTTCTTCATGTCATCAGAACTTTACGGTTACTCCAAATGTGAATGATCTCGGCTGAGGTATCCACATGCAGTCGAGTCCCATTTTGGTGGCGTCGAGACTGGTGTTCACTTCTGGGTCGATGTAGCGGTATGGAGATATCAGGAAAAGGTTGTCCGCAGCTACATATACCCTGATGGAAGTCATCCCCGCCATTCTGCTCTTGTCAGGAGGGATGGTGTAGCCAAGCGACAGGTTGCGGCATCTCAGATATGAGGCGTCATGCAGGAAGCGTGTGCTCTTGAATTTCGTCGAGTTCCAGGACATTCCATATATCGCCCTCGGCACGCTGCTGCTGGTCCCCGGCCCTGTCCATCTTGCCAAAGCCTCCGACCTTTGCGCTGGCCATTCGCCGTTTCCCAGACGCAGACCGCCAGTCCATGTCTGGTATATCTTGTTGCCGTATGAAAACGTCAGAAAGAGGCTGAGGTCGAACCCCTTCCATGATATGCTGTTGTTAAGTCCTCCAGAGAAGACCGGGTTGGCTGATCCCACAAACTGGCTGTCGTTCACTGTATCTATCTCTCCGTCTCCGTTCACATCCTCATATATCACATCTCCTGCGCGGATACCTTGCTTGTAGAGAGTCTCCGGCACCTGACTGTCGTCCTGATAAATTCCCAGCATCCTGATCATATAGAAACTTCCCACTTCTTCATCCACCTTGAGGGCATGGTAGTCGTCAGTGGTCACGATGTCATTATCATCAAGCAATGAAGTCAGACGATTCTTTATGAATGAGATGTTGAAATCTCCCTTCCAAAGGACGCCGTGCCCGGACAGTTCTGAGCCGATGGTGAGTTCTAGTCCTCGGTTCCGCATGGATCCGATGTTGCTGATCTTGTATGTGAAGCCGCTCACGGCTGATGTCGGCTTGTTGTAGAGAAGGTCCTTGGTATCTTTCTGGAACAGGTCGGCAGATACTGTCAGAGCTCCTGACCAGAATGACAGATCTGCCCCGATGTCAAATTGGGAGGCCTTCTCCCATCTGAGATCTCTGTTTCCCTGGGTCATTAGTGCTATCCCGTTTTCATTCAGATAGTTGTATCCTCCGTTTGCCAATGTCTGATAAGCATATGCCCCGATACCTCCCTGGTTTCCTGTCACTCCAAAGCTGGTTCTGAGCTTGAATTCAGTTCTATGTGCAGTCCAGAACGGTTCCTTGGATACGACCCATCCGGCGGATGCTGACGGAAAGAACCCATATCTGTTCTCCCTGGCGAATTTTGACGATCCGTCGGCTCGTGCAGTCAGTGTGAGGAGGTAACGGCTCTGATATTTCAGAGTTGTCCTGAACATAAATGACTGCAGAGCCCATGAGGACATTCCGGAAGTGACATCGGTATATTCGGCAGCCACTGAATTCACGTCGAAGTCCGAGGATGGAAAACCTTGTCCTGTTTGGGATGCGGTGGATGAAGCATCCTTCTGGAACGAGTGCCCCAGCATAATGTCAATAGCGAAACCTCTTGTCGAACTGAAACCATATGAAAGTATGTTGTCAATCACAACGGAGGTATATGCCTTGCGGGCATCTGTGAGCAGACCGACGGAGTTGCCGTACATATGCTTGGCAGTGTAATATATATGGTCTTCCGCATACATGAAGTCCCCTCCTATGCTGGTCTTGAATTTCAGCCCCTTGATAGGAGTTACCGAGAGATATGCGCTTCCGAACATTCGGAAGTTCCTGTTATATACATCCTGCTCATTGATGGCCTGGATTAGATTGTAGTGAAGAAGGTCCACATCCTTGATCGTGTATGACCCATCCGGATGATATGGAGTGTCCCATGGACGGTGTTCTAATGCATGGGTCAGGATCGATGTACCCATATTGCCGTCAGGTACCCTGTCTGAGTACGTGTGGCTGGCAGTGAGGTTCATCCCGACCGAAAGCCAGTCCCTTATGTCGGAGGTCACATTTGCCTTCACTCCGTATTTGTCTAAACGGCTGCCGATGACCGTGCCCTGGTTCTGACGTGCGTTGGCTGATATGTAGTATCTGTTTCGCTGCGAGCCTCCCGAGACTGAGAGATTGCCATTCCATGTGAACGCTGTACGGAATACTACGTCTGTCCAGTTGAACTGTGCTCTGTCAGGAAAAGGATTAGAAAGATGAGACACAGAGGAACCTGTCTGACGGTTGTAGTTGTCTATTGCCTCGTTCTGAACCTGCAGATAAAGGTCTGCATCCGCCACAGCCAGTTTCTTGAGGTTCGGGATATATGATATACTTGTGGATGCATCCGCCGTTACTTTCGGTGCTCCCTTGTAACCCTTTTTTGTGGTGATGAGTATGACTCCATTTGTACCCCTTGAACCATAGATGGCCGCCGAGGCCGCGTCTTTGAGTATCTGGATTGATTCTATGTCGGCTGGATTGATGTCTGCAAGAGGATTCAAGGTTTCTCCGCCCCATTTTCCGGCATCTGCCGATGTGTTGCTCAGCGGAATGCCATCGACCACATAAAGAGGCTCATTGCCAGCAGTGAGAGAACCGATACCTCTGATACTCACTCTGTTCCTGCTGCCAGGGGTTCCGGACGAAGCCGTGACATTCACGCCGGCCACTCTTCCTTGCAGGAGGGCATCGGGACATCCGACCTGCCTTTCTCCCTTTTCCAACGGCCGATATGTGCTGATAGCTGAGGTGATATCCTTCTTCTGCATGGTACCGTAACCGACCACAACAGCCTCTTCCAGCATGTTGACGTAAATGCCTTTCTCGTCCTTGGCCGATAGACTTTCGCTCTGAGCTTTCTCTGACAGCACTACGAGGATAAGTTTGCCTTGGAATATAGCTTCCATACCTGTTCCGTGCAGCAGAATCTCCATAGCACGGCTTACGGTTTCCGACTTGGGAGGGGTAACTTTCTTATTTACATCCAGCAGGTCTTCATTATATGCGACAAACAGACCGCTCTGTGCCTCTATCACCTCGAACGCTTTCCTGATTCTGAGTTTCCCCTGAGGGAATTCTATGGTCTGGTCTTGAGCTGAAAGAGTCAAAGTGCAGATTAGTCCGGCGATGACGAGCACCGTGTTGATTGCGGATCTCATGAAGGGCTCTTATCTGATGAAAATATCCTTTTCTTCGATACTGTATTCCATTTCAGGCACGAGTTGGCGGATGGCTGCCATTATTTCGTGCAATGTTTCTCCGTTTGCGAATTTGGCTGTCAGGACTGTTTCCTGATGCTTGTCTGTGAGGAAGTGTATGTTCACACCGAACCTTCTTTCTACCATCCTTGCAGCCTGTTCCAACGTCTGAGACTTTATATAGATATGTCCGCCTGTCCAGAGCGTAGCCTCGGCAGCGTCAATCACCTTGACTGTGACTGCTCCGCTTTCCTTATCATATGTATATGTCTGGTCAGGGCTGAGTGTTGCCGCTTGGACTCTCTCCTCAGATCTTTTCACAGCAACAGAACCTTTGCAAAGCGTCACTGTTGCACGGCCGTCTTCAGGATAGTCGCAGACGTCGAAAATCGTTCCGTGGACTGTTATCTGAAGTTCCTCTGTCCGGACAATGAACTTATGCTTTCTGTCTGCTGTCACATTGAACAACGCCTCACCAGTGAGTGTGACAACCCTGTTCTTTGAGAATTCATCCGGCCATGTTAGAGTCGATCCGGAGTTAAGCGTGACCATGCTGCCGTCCGGCAGGGTGATCTCCTGAATCTCTCCGTGATCTGTAGTGAGAGAAGAAGTGGCCATAAGGTCAGTCTCCTCATGGTCCATCATATGATAGATGGCCAAAGGCGATGCTATCAGAATCAAGGCGGCTGCCGCATACATCATGATGCGCATGACCTTTGCCCTCTTCACTGTCTTCTGCCTGACTTGATATGCCGCCTCTATCTCCCGGGCACTATGCATGACGACCTTGAAGGCAGAATCCGTCTCCTCACGTGTCACCGATGACCCGTCTATGTTTTCCCAACCTTTGAACTTGTATGCAGACATAGGTTTATTGCTGTATATAGTTGACGAAAAATCCGATCATAGCCCCCAAGCCTTAAATAAACAGGACTATCACTGATATTATCTTTCTTAATTCCTTTAATGCCAGGTGTATATGATTTTCCACCGTCTTTCTGGTTATACCCATCTTTTGAGCAATCTCCTCATACGGCTTTCCTTCCAGACGTGACATTATGAATATCTTTTTCCTCTTTTCCGGCAGTCCCTTTATTATATTGGTCACCTGGATTTCAGTTTCTTTGGCAAAGAACTCACTTTCAGACTCATACTCTCCTTCATCGCCCTCTGTGAAAGGAATCTTTACTTTGTACACCCGCCCATAGTCAATGGCTGCATTCCTGCACATGGTGTACAAGTATGCACCGAAGGATTTGATTTCTCGAAGAAGCACTCTTTGAAGCCAGATCTTGATGAATATGTTCTGTGCAAGGTCTCTGGCATCCTCCTCGTTATGAATGAACTGTCTGAGAAAGCACTTGACTTTCGGATAATAATGCTCGAAGACCTCCCTGAAGGCTTTTTCGTTACCATCAGCAAGGCCTTGAAGCAGAATCTTTTCTCTCTTGGACGTCATGACCAGATTTCTCTATTTCTGTTTCGGCTTTTCTGAAATCCTTGTGCTGCTGCCGGCGAAAAGCGCTTCTGTAATCTTCATAAAACTGCGGCTATGGAATCAGTCGACAAAGATATTAAATTTATTTGATCTTTTCTTACGAAAATCCCTATGTGAAAAAGGAATTTATCGATCTCTTCACACTTCAGTCAAGACTGAAACAGGGGGGGGGAATCGCTTTTTCCTAAACGGGTGTGGATCTAGGCCGAAGTGAGTGCAATCAAGGCACGTAGCGGAGGCCATAATCTGGGGCTCAAAGTTTCATCAATGGCTCTATACTCTCCGTATCGAAGAAGCCAAGCAGATTATCCTCCGCAATCCTGGCGTAATATGTGCCGTGCTGAAATTGCAGAAAAATCTGAAAACTTTTTGTAAGATAATCGTGAGATGTGGGGAAAATGTGGGGAAAATCTTATATAAAAATGGCCTACAGGTATCTGTAGGCCATTTGCGTGTACCCGGAGCCGGGATCGAACCGGCACGGATTGCTCCACTGGTGTTTGAGACCAGCGCGTCTACCGATTCCGCCATCCGGGCTGGTGTGCTTTTTCGGTAGCCTGTCTCCAGGACTGAAAGAGGCACGTGAAGGATAGACCTTCTGGTTAGAAGTGCAAAGGTATTGGATTTTTCGGAAAATGCAAAATAATAGTTGTATAAAAAGGGATGCTGTTATCTTGCCAATCTTACAAAGACGCTGAGCGGCAGGTTCTTGCCGTAGCTGTCTCTGAGTACGAGTTCGCCGAAATCCAATGATCTGTATGCGTTTTTGAGGCAGAATGCCTGCTTCACTATGGTTTCTCCAAGGACTGCCGAATAGCCGTTTGAGTAGAGATTGAGAACCATAAAGCTGTCCTGAGGTGCGAGGATTGCGGCAACGCACTGGAGCATTTCGTTGAGGCATTCGTCCAGTTTCCATTTTTCTCCGTCAGGACCGTGTCCGTATGCAGGCGGGTCGAGGATGATGCCCTGGTATGTGTTGCCTCTCTTGGCCTCGCGGCGTGCGAATTTCAATGCGTCTTCGACGATCCAGCGGATGTTGTCCAGACGGCTGGCCTCCATATTGCCGCGGGCCCAGGTCACGACCTGACGTACGGAATCGAGGTGGGTCACATCCGCTCCTGCAGCCTTGGCTGCGAGAGATGCAGCTCCTGTATATGCGAAGAGATTCAAAACCTTAGGCTTAGGTTTGCCTTCGGCTTCTGCCTTCTCTACCAATGCCTTAGTCTGTTTGTAGATATATTCCCAGTTCGATGACTGCTCAGGGAATACTCCCACGTGCTTGAATGAAGTCAGGCCGAGCCTCAAAGAGAAACTCAGACCCTCCTGAGCACCTGTGTAACGGATATACCACTGGTCATCCATCTTTCTCTTGCGTTCCCAGGTGCCGCTGTCTTCCTTGCCGGCTTTCCCGAATCCTGCACCTGTCTTGAAACGTGTATGGATCATCTTGTTCCATTCTCCGTCGGAGAGAGATTTATCCCAGAGTGCCTTAGGTTCAGGACGTGCCATAATGAACGGGCCGAATCTTTCGAGTTTCTCGAAATTGCCGGAGTCAATGAGTTCGTAGTCTTTCCAGAATGCGCCTGGACTTTCAATTGTCATCATAATGCATTAAAATTTGTGCAAAGATACTTATTTTCTTGTATTTCGCTGAAAATTGCTAAATTTGCTCGGTTTTAGGAATTAACAAACACACTATACAGAATTATGCAACAGTTTATTGACACTTACGATTTCGCCGGCAAGAAGGCGATTGTCCGCGTTGATTTCAACGTTCCACTCAACGAGAAGATGGAGATTACTGATGACACACGTATCCGTGCTGCCATCCCTACACTTAAGAAGGTTCTTGAGAAGGGTGGAGCGGTGATCGTTATGTCACACCTTGGCCGTCCGAAGGGAGTTACTGAGAAGTTTTCTCTCAAGCATATCCTCGGTCGCGTAGAGGAGCTCCTCGGAGCACCTGTAAAGTTCGCTGATGACTGCCAGGCTGCTGATGCGCAGGTAGCTGCTCTCAAGATGGGTGAGTGCCTCGTTCTCGAGAACCTCCGTTTCTATGCAGAGGAAGAGGGTAAGCCAAGAGGCGAGTTCGCTACTGACGAGGAGAAGAAGGCTGCAAAGGCTGTGGTTAAGGAGAACCAGAAGGAGTTCGTGAAGAAGCTTGCTTCTTACGCTGACTGCTACATCAACGATGCATTCGGTACAGCTCACCGTGCACACGCTTCTACAGCTCTTATCGCAGATTACTTCCCTAACGACAAGATGTTCGGTTACGTGATGGAAGGTGAGATCAAGGCTATCGACCACGTTCTCAAGACTCCGGAGCATCCTGTAACAGCTATCGTAGGTGGTGCAAAGGTGTCTTCAAAGATCACTATCATCGAGAAGCTTTTCGATGCTGTGGACAATATGATCATCGGTGGTGGTATGGTCTACACATTCAAGAAGGCTCAGGGCGGTCAGATCGGACGCTCACTCTGCGAGGACGATCAGATGCAGCTTGCTCTCGATACACTCAAGAAGGCTGAGGAGAAGGGCGTCAAGATCTATCTCTCTAAGGAGGTTGTGATCGCTGACGATTTCTCTAACGACGCTAATACAAAGATCTGCCTCAATTCTGAGATTCCTGACGGTTGGGAAGGTATGGACGCAGCTCCAAGCACTCTCGCAATGTGGGAGGAGGTTCTTATGAACTCTAAGACAATCCTCTGGAACGGTCCTGTAGGCGTGTTTGAGATCCCTGCATTCGCAAAGGGTACAAACCGCATCGCTGAGATCCTTGCAAAGGCTACTGAGAACGGCGCTTTCACCCTCGTAGGTGGTGGTGACTCTGTAGCAGCTGTAACTCAGATGGGTTATGCTAACAAGGTAAGCTACGTTTCTACAGGTGGTGGCGCTATGCTCGAGTACCTCGAGGGCAAGGAGCTCCCAGGTATCGCAGCTATCCGCAAGTAATCATCAGATATACGATTTTAGAAGGGATGACCCGAGTGGGTTGTCCCTTTTTTGTAGTTTTTATAAGGATTGCCCGTCTAATTATTATCTTTGCAGACTTAAAACGCAAAATTATGCTTGAAACATTGGTGGTAAACTGGAATGTGAATCCGGAGATTCTTTCGTTCGGAGCGCTTTCGATCAGATGGTATTCTCTGCTTTTCATATCGGGATTCATTCTCGGATGGTTCATTTTCAAATGGTTCTTCAAGAGGGAAGGAGTCCCTGTAACCCTTCTTGATCCGCTTCTTTATACCCTCCTTATCGGCACCATAGTAGGTGCCCGTCTGGGACATTGTCTCTTCTATCAGCCGGATTATTATCTTGGCAGCTGGCAGGGCTTCTGGGAGATATTTATGCCTTGGAAGGGAGGTCTTGCCAGTCACGGAGGTACGATAGCTCTCTTTATTGCAATGTATTGGTTCGCAAGGCATTATGGAAAAAAGTACGACTTTGATTTCGTCTGGATTCTGGATCATCTTGCCATTGCCGTATGTTTTGCAGCGACATTCATCCGTCTGGGTAATCTCTTCAATTCTGAGATATATGGTGATGTGACAAACCTTCCTTGGGGATTCATCTTCGAACTCAGGGGCGAGACCGAACCAAAACATCCGACTCAGCTTTATGAAGCCCTGAGCTACTTCCTTCTGGGAGTTTTCCAGATCCTGATGTACAAGTACAGGCTGCCTAAGCTCAACAGGGGATTCTTCATCGGAACATTTTTCATCGGATGCTTCGGAATGCGTTTCCTCATAGAGTTCATCAAAGAGCCGCAGGTGGGATTCGAGCAGGATATGGTTCTGAATATGGGCCAATGGCTGAGCGTACCGTTCATTCTTCTTGGTATAGGCTTCCTCATATACGCATATGTCAGGAAGCAGCCGGCAATGATAGTGCATCCTCAGAAAAAGAAGGCAGAGCCTACCCACTACGCTAAAAGCATCAATAAATAATGGAAAACAATAGAATCGCCGAGGTCCTGGCCTTCCTTGAGAAGTACGGCCTCGGCTATAAGCTTCATACACATCCTCCGCTTCCTACGATAGAACTGGCACTGGAATATTGGAAAGAGATCGATTCCACTCATTGCAAGAATCTTTTCTTCCGTAACCATAAGGGTAACCGTCACTATCTGGTAGTCTTCGAATGCCATAAGGAAATGCAGATCCACTCCCTGGAACATATGTTGAAACAGGGTAAATTGTCCTTTGCTTCAGCCGAAAGGATGGAGCGCTGTCTGGGCCTTCTCCCGGGTTCGGTATCTCCTCTGGGCCTTATCCACGATCCTTATACTGAGGAACTTACAAAGGAGCATTTCCCAAACGGCCATAGAGTGAAGCTCTTCCTGGATAAGGATCTCAAAGAAGCCGAAAGAGTAAGTTTCCATCCTTGTGACAATACCGCAAGCGTTGTGCTTTCCAACGAAGATTTCCTTAAATTCTTGGAGATCTGGGGAGGAGAATATGAGTGGCTCGACGTTACTGCCGAAGTGTAAGCAAGGTCTTGCGGAGATTCTGCCTGTATTTCAAAGGCGAGGTTCCAGCGTGTTTCTTGAAGAATTTTCCGAATGAGGACTGGTCGGCGAAGGACAGCTCCTCGGCGATCTGCTGTATGGTCTTCTCCGGCTCTCTGAGTAGTCTGGCCGCAGTCTCTGCGCGCATTGCCGAAATGATGGTTCCGATCGTGACGCGTGTCTTCTCTTTGACGATCAATGATAGGTACTGCTTTGAAATACAAAGCTTTTCCGCATAAAATTCGACGTTGGTCTCTTTATGGATATGTTCGACCAGCAGCTCTGCAAACTCCTTCATTATTCCGTCAGCCCTGGACATTTCCGTATGGTGTGACGGGCCTCCCTTTCCGTATCTTTTCCACATCATATCAGCCATATCGGTCAAGAGGATATAAAAGTAGGCATAATTGATTTCTTCTGCGAAAAGATGGTTTTTATTGGATAGAGACATAATCATATTGCTGATGTCCCTTTTCAGCACAGCGATATCTTCCTTTTCAATGATTTCTCCTCCGACGCTGTGATCTATCCTGAACCTGAAGTCTGGAGGGAAGGGGTTTCTGTTTCTGAAAATATCCTCCACCACGCTTCGGTCCGTCGCTGTAGCCATAGCGTGGAAATTCTTGTCATATCTGATCTCGTAGATGTCCGACCATATCGGTAGGTTTATGTATGTATTCTTGCCGAAGCGTAACTTTTCACCGTTGATGATGATTTCTATATTTCCTTCCAATACTATGATCACCAGATGATACTTGGGCTTACGCGGCTTATTGTAGATTATATAGTCTTCTCCTTTGATTTCGCAGGCGAAGATGTACTCGTCGATATATCCGACCTTCGTGACATTTTTAGCTCCGAATAAAACAGCTGGCTTTTGTATTTTTGATTTTTTTTCGCTCATTTCTTCCTCTTAGGACTACAAAGATAAATAAATTAGAATATTTGACCAAAACTATATAATTTAGGACCAAAATATAATATTAATAGGCGTGAATTTTGTTGTATTTTTGCGGCTTGAAAAAATCGAATCTATTATAAAGAATTTAAGTGTATATAATGATGAAAAAATCAGTGGTAATTGCAGCGCTCGCAGCGGGAATGATTATGATACCGTTCTCTGTTTCGGCGCAGTACAAGACAAATGATGTACCGGAAAACGGCTCTCAGGTTCAGGAGATCCTGACTCAGGCAGAGTCATCGGAGACTCCGGTAGTCATTACATTGGAGCAGGCGCTCGAGATCGCTCTCAGCGAGAATGTGTCAGTCAAGGTGGCTGATATGGAGATTGAAAGAACGGGTTATGCGAAGAAAGGTACATATGCGGCCCTTTTTCCTCAGATAGATGCTTCTGCAGCGTATCAGAGGACAATCAAAAAGCAGGTGATGTATATGGACTTCGATATGAGCTCACTTGGCGGACTTATCGGCGGAGGAGCTGGTGAAGGTGGCGAAGGAACGGAGCTGCCGGATGGCGTAGAACTTCCTGACGGAGTGGAGATTCCGGATACTGGAGCGGGAACAGAGGATTCAGGCGCGTCAAACGGCGGCGGAATGGAAGTGGGCCGTTGGAACACATACTCGGCAGGAGTTACAGCGGCAATGCCTCTTGTGAATGCACAGCTTTGGCAGAGTCTGAAACTTTCAGCACTGGATGTGGAACTCGCTGTGGAAAAGGCGCGCTCATCACGTCTGGAGACTGTAACCCAGGTCAAGAATGCATACTTTGCCACTCTTCTCGCGAAGGAAGCATTCAATGTCTACAAGGAAGTCTATGAAAATGCTGTAAGCAATTATGATGAGACCAAAAAGAAATTCGATGCGGAGAAAGTATCCGAGCTCGAACTTCTCAGAGCTAAGACTACGGTAGCTAATGCCATTCCGAATGTATACAATGCAGAAAGCTCGATCGTCCTCGCATTGTGGCAGCTCAAGGCTATCCTTGGAGTGGATCTCGATATGAATCTCGATATTGCGGGCAGTCTGGAGGATTATGCCGGTCAGATGCTTTATGACATTCATCAGCACGACAGCGTATCACTCGACTACAATACTACAATGAAGCAGCTGGCCATCCAGTCAGAAATGCTTGCCGAGACAGTGAAGCTTCAGAAATATGCAAATATCCCATCGCTTGCTCTGGCGTTCAATTTCAGTCTCAATGCGATGACCAATGATTTCAAATTCAGCACATATCGCTGGACACCTTATTCTTACGTAGGCCTCAGTCTTAACATTCCGATCTTTGCAGGTGGAAAGCGTTATCAGCAGATCCGTCAGGCCAGAAACCAGCATCAGCAGGTGCTTCTCCAGAAGGACAATACCGAGCGCCAGCTGAAGATCGCCATCCGTCAGAGTCTCACTACAATGGAGACCAATATGAAGAGCTATTACTCGGCTCAGGACGCAGTGGCAATGGCAGCCAAGGGCTACAGCATCGCAGAAAAGGCATATCAGGTGGGACGCAGTACTCTTATCGAGCTCAATGACGCTCAGCTCGCCCTCACCCAGGCCCGTCTGGCCGAATATCAGGCAATTTACAATTTCGTAGTGGCAAAGTCTCAGCTTGAGCAGACACTCGGACAGGATTTCATTGAATAATAAACAATTAAAAATATGAAGACTATTTTCAAGACAATGTCTGTCGCAGCTGCTGTCGTTCTCGCAGCCGGCTGTGGCAATTCAAACAGCAAGACTGCAGAGCAGCCAGTGGCAGTCGAGGATATGACTCCTACAGTGGCTGTAACCCAGGTATCAGTTCGTGAAGTGCCTCAGGAAGAGACATATACCTCTACCATCCAGGCCTATGTAAAGAACAATATCGCTCCTCAGACAGCAGGACGTATCAGCAAGATTCTTGTGGATATAGGAGACTTTGTGAAGAAGGGACAGGTCGTGGCGGAAATGGACCAGACCCAGCTCGCTCAGGTAGAGCTCCAGCTTAAGAACAATGAGACTGAACTCAACCGTCTCAGAGGACTTTATGAAGTAGGCGGTCTTTCAAAGTCAGACCTCGATGCTATCGAGATGGCTTACAATGTGAGCAAGACCCAGTATGACAATCTTAAGGAAAATGCAACTCTCGTTTCTCCTATCAATGGTGTCATCACTGCCCGCAACTATGACGCCGGTGATATGTATGCTATGAGTGCTCCTATCTATGTCGTAGAGCAGATTGCACCGGTGAAGCTTCTCATCGGTATATCAGAGACTGATTACTCAAAGGTAAAGAAGGGTGACTCTGTAGAAATCACAGCTGACGCTATTCCCGGCAAGACTTTCTATGGCAAGATCAACAAGATTTATCCTACAGTGGATCCTGCAACACGTACCTTCACAGTAGAAGTCGTGGTGGCTAATAACTACAATACTCTCCGTCCCGGTATGTTCGCAAGAGCGAAAGTGAATTTCGGCGTGAACAACAGCGTGGTTATTCCGGACGTGGCTGTAGTGAAGCAGCAGGGCTCGGGCGAGAGATTCGTATATATTCTCAACGAGGATGGAACAGTTACATATCAGAAGGTGGTTCTCGGACGTCGTATGGGTGCTGAGTATGAGGTACTTGAGGGCATTTCAGACGGTGCTAAGATCGTGACAGGTGGTATGATCCGCCTCAAGGATGGTATCAAGGTTATTGTTAACGAATAAGGATAGATTATGAGTATTTACAGAAAAGCGGTAAATAACCCGGTCACCACTGCGCTGATCTTCATCGCGCTGGCGATCTTCGGTGTTTTTTCGCTGATTAACATATCATTGGACAGGTTCCCTAAGTTCGATGCGAACGTCGTTATGGTGATGTCTTCGTATCCGGGAGCCAGTGCGGAGGATATCGAGACCAATCTTACCAAGGTTCTCGAGAACTCCCTGAACGGTGTGAGCGACCTTAAGGATATGACTTCCACTTCAAAGGAGAATATCTCGCTCATTACCCTCGAATTCGTGGAAGGTGTGGATATCGATGTGGCTACAAACGATGTCCGTGACAAGCTCGATATGGTGAACTCAGTCCTGCCTGACGGAGTCACACTTCCGGTGATCTTCAAGTTCAGTGCTGACGATATGCCTATTATGATTATGGCCGCTACAGCGGATCAGAGTTATCAGGCGCTCGACAAGATTCTGGACGAAAAGGTTGCGACCCCTCTTGCCCGTGTATCAGGTGTGGGTACGGTGTCCATCGCCGGTGCACCTCAGCGTGAGATCCAGGTATATTGCGACCCGAACAAGCTTGAGGCTTACGGACTTACAGTGGCCGGCATTTCCCAGATCATCGCATCAGAGAATAGAAACGTACCTTCGGGAACAATCGATATCGGATCTAATGCATACTCTCTCCGTGTCGAGAAGGAGTTCAATGCAGCTGAGGAAATGCTTGATATCGTTGTGGGATATTATGGCGGCAAGACCATTTATCTGCGCGATGTAGCAAGGGTTGTTGACGGCGTCGAGGAAAGATATCAGGAATCATACATCAATGGAGTACAGGGTGCCCAGATCGTGATCCAGAAACAGGCCGATGCCAATACCGTCAATGTGATCAGGGGTGTGAAGAAGGCTATGAAAGACATCGAGAAAGGCCTTCCATCTGATATTGAAATCAGAACTGTGGTCGATGGTTCCGACAATATTCTTAATACCCTTAACTCATTGAAGGAGACTATTATAGTTACCTTCCTCATCGTGATGCTCGTCGTTTATCTCTTCCTCGGAAGATGGCGTGCTACCTTCATCATCGTTCTTTCTATCCCGGTATCTCTTCTCGCATCATTGATGTATCTCTGGGCGACAGGCAATACATTGAACATTGTGTCGATGTCATCACTCTCAATCGCCATCGGTATGGTCGTGGACGACGCCATTGTGGTATTGGAGAATATCTCTACGCATCTGGAAAGAGGTGCGAAGCCGAAGGAAGCAGCTGTCCACGCGACTCAGGAGGTGGGTATTTCCGTTATTGCTTCTACATTGACAATGCTTGCTGTGTTCCTTCCATTGACAATGATCAAGGGTATGGCCGGTCTTATGTTCAAGCAGCTCGGATGGATCACAAGTATCATTATGATCGTGTCGACAATCGGTGCATTGACCCTCATCCCTATGCTTTGTTCGCAGTTCCTGCGCTTCAAGCCTAAGCACGGAAAACTCCATAGTCTTATCTTCGGTAACTTCAACAAGGTCCTTGATGTGATCTCTGTGGGATATGGCCGTCTGATCAGCTGGTGTATCGGACATAGAACTATCGTAGTGATCATTTCACTTGTTATTTTTGGTGCTACGGTAGGTGGAATCGCTCCTGTGATGAAGACCGAATTCTTCCCTAAGGCTGATGATGGTCGTATCACTGTCCAGCTTGAGCTTCCGGCAGGTACTGGTCAGAGTATTACAAGAGACCTCGGTCACGAAATCTATCAGAAGTTTGCAGCTGCAATTCCTGAAATCGTAAACTGTTCCTTTGCTCTCGGCCAGGCTGACTCTGACAACTCTTTCGCAGCGATGCAGACCAACGGTACACACGTGGTTTCATACAATATCAATGTCGGAAGTATGGAGGATCGCGAGCGTTCGGTAGCTGAGATCGCTACAGTCGTGCGTGGAATCCTTGCTGATTATCCTGAGTTCAAGAAGGTGCGCGTGACAGAAGGCGGTCAGGGCGGTATGGGTGGAGCTTCCACAGTAGACCTCGAAATCTATGGATTTGATTTCGAAACCACTGACAAGGTAGCGAAGGAAGCTCAGGCAAAGATGCTTGAGTCAGGCACATTCGCACAGGTGCTTCTCAGCCGTGATGAATATACTCCTGAGTATCAGGTAGATTTCGACCGTGAGAAACTTGCAGTGAATGGCTTGAACAGTACGACTGCAGCCTCTTATCTCAGCGCAGCGATGAATGGTTCTACTATGTCATATTACCGTGAGGATGGAGATGAGTACGATATCCGCGTGCGTTACGCTCCTGAATTCCGTACAAGCATTGAAGATATCGAGAATATCATCATCTACAATAATATGGGCAAGGGTGTCCGTATCAAAGACCTTGGCAAGGTAGTAGAGTCTCTTACACCTCCTTCAATTTCGAGAAAGAACAGAGAGCGTCTGATCACTGTTTCGGGAGTTGTTGCAAATGGTGTTGCACTTTCCGATGCTGTTGCGGCAACTGATGCGGTTCTGGCGGATATGGAGATCCCTTCAGAGCTTGCTACCAAGATCGGAGGTTCATATGAAGATCAGAAGGATATGTTCGGTGACCTGATAATGCTCCTGATAATGATCATCATTCTGGTGTACATCGTGATGGCATCTCAGTTCGAGTCGTTTATGAGTCCTTTCGTGATTATGTTCTCGATTCCGTTCGCATTCGTGGGAGTGCTCCTTGGACTTTGGGTGACAGGAACTCCGCTTGGTGCAATGGGTATGATCGGTATCCTCATCCTGATGGGTATCGTGGTGAAGAACGGTATCGTTCTCATCGACTACACCATTCTTATGCGTGAGAGAGGAAAGAGCATCGCAGAGGCTTCTGTAATCGCGGCGAAGTCCCGTCTGCGTCCTATCCTTATGACCACCCTTACGACTGTCCTTGGTATGGTTCCTATGGCTGTAGGCCGGGGAGAGGGTTCGGAGATGTGGCGTTCGCTCGGTATGGTAGTAGCTTGGGGACTTTCGATCTCGACCCTCGTGACCCTCGTGATCATCCCTACCGTATATGCTTCAATGGCTTCTTGGCAGGAGCGCCGTGCTGCCCGCAAAGCAGCAAAAGCCTAAACTCTTTACTGCTGTTGAATAAAGAAACAATATTGAAAAAATATGAAAGGTATATTTATAGCCTATGATCAGGCATACAATATGGAGATTGCCGATGTTCTCGAGCAGCTGGGATGCCGTGGATTCACAATGTGGCAGGACATTGCCGGTCGTGGAGGATATACAGGCGAACCACACCTTGGCAATCACGCCTGGCCTACAATGAACAATGCAATCCTTACATTCGTCCCGGACGAAAAGGTGGATGCTATTCTTGAGCGTCTTCGTGCTATGGATGAGGAGACTCCGGACCTTGGTATCAGGGCATTTGTCTGGAATGTGGAAAAGTCATACTAATCCTTAGGCGTCATTCTTGTAAATCCAGTCGCAATTCTTTATATTTGCGACTGGATTTGTTTTTTTGCACAATCCGAAACAACTGATTAAAGTAACTTATTAATACCAAGAATTATGGCACTGGTTATAACTGACGCGAATTTCGCAGAGACATTGAATACTGACAAGCCTGTAGTGGTGGATTTCTGGGCTACCTGGTGCGGCCCTTGCAAGGCTATCGCTCCTGTAGTGGAAGAGGTCGCTGCTGAATACGAGGGTAAAGCCGTAGTAGGTAAGTGTAATGTGGATGACTGTGATGACACTCCGATGACATACGGAATCAGAAGCATCCCAACCATTCTCTTCTTCAAGAACGGAGAACTTGTTGACAGACACGTGGGCGTGATCTCTAAGGCCGATCTTGCTGCCAAGATAGACGCGCTCCTCTAAACACATACGATATGAAAAGAATTTTGACAATTGTGCTGGCAGCTTTAATGCTGACCGGCATTTCGTCTTCTGCCCAGGTTAAATGGGGAGTGACAGGCGGTATGAACTTCAATGCTGCCAAGATTGCAGATGTCAGACTGGAAGCAAAAGCTGGATGGAATGCAGGTTTGACTTGTCTGGTGGATCTTCCTTTAGGATTTTCGCTGCAGCCATCCCTTGTCTATGTCCAGAAAGGTGCTGACTATTCTGTCATAGATGATCTATCTGTGGTTCAGAAAGTCGGCTCGATCAATCTTCCTGTTTCTGTACAATGGGGACCGGATCTTCTTATTGCCCGTCCGTTTTTAGATGTGACCCCATATGTGGGATACAGCCTTTCCAATAAGATGGAAGCTGGAATTGCTGATATAATCAAGAACGAGGGAAAGCTCGACAATGCCTTTGAGTATGGAGTAGGAGTCGGAGCCGGAATCAATATCTGGAAACTTCAGCTCATTGCCAGATATAACTGGAATTTCGGTACTCTTGGAAAATTGTCTGATTTCACAAACATAGGACTGAATGATTTCAAGGTGGAAAATGAGACATTCGGGGGAGTGACTGTTACTCTTGCCTGTTTCTTTTAATGATTAACCCTGATGAATGGCAAGTTAGCAGTTTTTTGTTCGGCAAGTTTCGAAATAGATCCTGAGTACAATAAAGTCGCCCGTGATTTTGTCCGGGCGGCTTCATTGCGTGGATACGGTATTGTTTCAGGAGGTACCGTTAAGGGTACGATGGGTGAGATTTCTGATGAGCTCCGCGATTGCGGAGGATATCATCTGGGAGTCATTCCGCGTTTTATGGAGCAGTATGTCTATCCGGATCTGACAGAAGTCATATGGACTGATACTATGGCTCAGCGTAAGACGCTTCTTCGTGAGGGAACCTGTGCGGTGGTAGCCCTGCCTGGCGGTATCGGTACCTTGGATGAGGTGATAGAGACATTTGCCCTGGTGCATCTGAAGCAGTATCTCGGAAAGATCTTCCTCCTTAATCACAATGGCTTCTATGAGCCTTTGAGACAGCTTCTGAGGCATTATGTCGATACAAGGATGATGAGCGAGGAAACAATGTCAAAGATAATTTTTGCTCAGACACCGGATGAGATTCTGGATACTCTGAAATAAGACAACTATATGGATATTAAGTCAGTAAGGGAATATCTCGGCAAAGATTGGGAGGCTGTCGTTGAGAAGATTGAAACTTCTCTGATGAGCGATATTGATCTTTTGAATTCGACCAATTCTTCCATTCTTTCAAATTCGGGGAAGCAGCTCAGACCTTTGCTTGCCCTGCTTATTGCCCGCGCTTGCTCCGGTCATCGGATTTCGGAGGCGACAGCACGTTATGCGGCGGCGGCCGAACTGCTGCATAATGCGACGCTTCTGCACGATGATGTGGCCGACAACAGTTATCAGCGCAGGGGAGTGCCTACCATTATGTCACTGATGGGGCCGTCCGTGTCTGTGCTCGTGGGTGATTACTGGCTTGTTAAGGCAATGGAACTTATCCTCGGTTCTTCCGAGGGTGACCATCAGGTGATAAAGATATTTTCCAAGACTCTCAGCGATCTGGCTGAAGGAGAGATGCTTCAGCTTCAGAAGGCTCAGAGCGGAGATACCAGTGAGGATGACTATCTCAGGATAATATACAGCAAGACGGCTTCGCTTTTCGAGGCTGCCTGTGTTTCGGCTGCGATTTCGATAGATGCCTCTGAAGAATGTCTTAAGGCAGCGAAGGATTATGCCGTGGCTTTAGGTATTGCTTTTCAGATAAAGGATGATATTCTGGATTATTCCGGAACTGAGAGTGTGGGCAAGCCTCTGGGTGTGGACATCCTGGAGCAGAAGATCACTATGCCTCTGCTGGGTGCCATTGCGAATGCACCGGCTGAGGAAGGGAGAATAAGAGGACTTGTTAAGGGGATTGTGGATCATTCTGAAAACAGGGATGGAATTGTGGCTTTCGTGAAAGATAATGCGGGACTGGAATATGCGGTGCAGCAGTTGGATAAGTATGTCGCACAGGCTGTGGATGCATTGTCTGTATTGCCATTGTCCAAAGAAAGGGAACTGCTGGAGGAACTTGCGTATTTTACTGCTAAAAGAGTGATGTGATGAGGTTTGCTGATGTTATAGGAAATGCGGAAGTAGCGAAGGCGCTGGTCTCGATGGCAGACAGTGGCAGGGTGGCTCACGCGATGCTGATGTATGAAAACGAGGGATGTGGTGCATTGGCCCTTGCCCTTGCTTATGTCCAGTATCTGAATTGTGCCCATCCTGTGAATGGAGATTCCTGCGGTGAATGTCCTTCCTGCCGTCAGATGTCAAAGCTTATTCATCCGGACGTACATTATGTATTTCCAGTGAACAAGGGTCCCAAGATCAGTGATGACAAGCCGACTTCCGAGTCCTACATCAAGTATTGGAGGGAACTGGCATTGGCCAATCCGTATTTCACTGAGGCAGACCTCCAGAGAGCGATAGGAATCGAGAGCAAGAACGGACTGATCGCTGTGGCGGAGGCTAAGTTCATCATCAATACATTGTCATTGACCTCTGTCGCGGACGGATATAAGGCAGTGATTCTTTACCTGCCGGAGAAAATGAATCAGGAGACGGCCAACCGGCTTCTTAAAATGGTCGAGGAACCGCCTGAAAAGACATTGTTCATTTTCATAACACATAGCCCGGAGAAGGTTCTCCAGACAATATTTTCCCGTTGTCAGAGTGTCAGGGTAATGCCTTTGACCAAGGAGGAGGCTGCGGAAGTGAAGGCCTTGAATCCTTTTGATGACAGTGAGGAGTATGACAGGTTTATGGATCTGTTCGCAGATCTGATGAGGGCTGTCGTTTCCGGTGATCTCCAGGGGGCGCTGGAGTGCGGAGAGATGGCTGCTGCACTGGAGTCGCGTGAAAAACAGAAAGCTTTTTGTACCTTTGCGGGTCAGTGCATTAGAAAGATTTTTATGATCCAGCAGAATATGCCTCAGATAGCTGATGTGGCGGAGCAGGAGAAGGAGTTTTACGATGAAATGGCTCAGCGCTGTGGCAAGGGTTTCTGCGCAAGGACAATAACCAATATTGAAAAAGTGGTGGCAATGATCGACAGGAATGTGAATTCAAAGATTCTCTTCTGCGATCTTGTGAACCGTATGTATTTAGGTATTTGGTCACGATAAGTGGCTGTGAGACTTTAGCTTATGAATGAATCTAAGAAATATGACTGCTCGAGGGGATGTACTATAGAGCGTGCAGAAAGTGGCGAACTGGAATGCAATTATCGCCAGGGTTGCTGCAAGCTGGAAGTATATGACTGGCTTGAGGGAGTGAATCAGGAGCAGTATGATGAGTTTTTTGAAGTACGCTTCAAGAATACCCGCAAGGGAATATATAAAAACGGATCAGGACAAAGTGTCAAGACCGGAGATCTTGTGATCGTCGAGGCTGCAAACGGACACGACTTGGGTATCGTGACCTTGGAGGGACCTATTGTAGGTCGTCAGATGAAGTGCAAGAAGATCAATCCGGAGACCTACGAATTCAAGAGGATATACCGGAAGGCAAAGCTTTTCGATATTGAAAGATGGCAGGAAGCTATTGCCCGTGAGCACGAGACAATGATCCGTTCACGTCAGATTGCTGCGGAGCTTGGTCTGGAGATGAAGATCGGTGATGTGGAATTCCAGGGAGACGGAACGAAGGCGATATTCTATTACATCGCTGACGGACGTGTCGATTTTCGTCAGCTGATCAAGGTTTTTGCAGAAGAATTCCGTATCCGCATCGAGATGAAACAGATCGGAGCGCGTCAGGAAGCCGGACTTATCGGAGGACTCGGAGTCTGCGGCCGTGAGCTGTGCTGTTCGAACTATATATCAAGTTTTCAGTCGATTACGACATCGGCGGCACGTTGTCAGGATCTTTCTCTGAATCCGCAGAAACTGGCCGGACAGTGCGGAAAGCTTAAATGTTGTCTGAATTATGAGACTGCTGCCTATATGGATGCACAGTCTCGCATTCCTAAGGTGCATAATCCTCTCGAATTCGAGGATGGCCTGGCTTATCTGATGAAGACCGACATCCTGCGTGAGATTATGTACTTCTCGTATGATCCTCAGTCACTTGCCAATCTCTATCCTCTGTATGCCGAGGATGTATGGGATATAATACGGATGAACCGCAATGGTGAAAAGCCTGAATCTCTGAAGAACGATTCGGAACCGGTTGCACCTGAGTTTGTTACTGCTGTAGGCGATGATGCGATCAATCGTTTCGATGAGGCCCGCAAGCGCAAGAAGAAGAAAAAGTCGCGTGGCGGAAACACAGGCCAGAAGAAAGCCCAGAATGAAGCGGTAGCTGACAGTAAGCCGGTGGAGCAGAAGGTGGAAGAAAATCCAGGGGAAAAGAAGCAAGGCGGTCATAAGGGCAATAAAGGCGGCCGAAGAAACAATAATAACAATCGTCCTAAAAAAGATAAGCCGGCAGAATAGCCGGCATTGTCATTCTGAGCGAAGCGCAGCGAAGTCGAAGAATCTATTATATGGGTAAAGATAAATTAAGAAAATTCAGAGAAAACGAGACCTTCAGATGTCTGGTTCAGCCGGCAACATCCGAGGTCCTCAATTGTGATCATCCCCTTAAGGGCAACTGGGGTCGTGATTTCTTCGGAAATGACAGACCGATTGTCCTGGAGCTCGGATGTGGAAAAGGTGATTATACTGTAGATCTTGCAGAACGCAATCCTGCATTCAATTATATAGGCATAGATATCAAGGGCGCCCGCCTTTGGAAAGGGGCGAAATATGCTACAGAGCATAATCTGACCAATGTCGGATTTCTTCGCACCCGTATCGAATTCATCGAGTCGCTTTTTGCTCCTGGTGAAGTGTCGGAAATCTGGATAACCTTTGCGGATCCTCAGATCGGACGTGAAAAGAAACGTCTTACAGCGCCGTTGTTTATGAACCGTTACCGCAATTTCCTGAAACCGGGAGGTATTGTACACCTGAAGACCGACAGCCGTTACCTTCACGAGTATTCAAAGGCGATGGCTCAGCAGAATGGCTTGAAGATATTGGCTTCAGCAACTGATATTTACGGAATAGATAAAGAGCGTCTTTATGAAAGTGGCCTCTCATCCTTGTGCGGAAGAGCCGCTGTGGATGCGCTTTTCGAAGTCCAGACATTCTATGAGTCTCAGTACCTGATCCAGGGATTCGAGATCACGTATCTTTCATTCATCGTAGATCACGATGGAGACTATATCTCACCTGAGTGGGATGAGGATGCCTGGAAGGACGAGGGACATCATTTCGTGATACCATCCGGATTGTCGGTTGTATCAAAATTCTATCCTGACAAATGAAAAAACTTATATTTACATTTATTCTTGTTTTTGTGGGCTACCTTGCTGGTGCCCAGTCCCGTTCTATCGGAGGTACTGTCATTGATTCCGTGACAAACAAGCCGATGGAGTATATCGCTGTCTATGTCCAGAAGACCTCTATCGGATGTATGACCAACTATGCCGGAGAGTTCTATCTCAATGACAATTCAGGTCAGAATGTGCTTGTAGTCGATGCTGTCGGCTATAAGACCAGACACATTGTCCTCAATCCTGGTAATGTTACCGGAATGAAGATCAAACTGCAGCCTGAATCGATAAGTCTGCAAGGAGCTGTTGTAAAGCCTAAGAGAGAAAAATATACCAGAAAGGAGAATCCGGCAGTAATCCTGATCCGGAATGTCATTGCAAATAAGGATAAGAACAGAATCGAGTCAACGGGATATTTCAAAAGTGACTACCACGAGAAACTCACCCTCTCATTTGATGATTATCATCCTGACCTGGAAAAGAAAAAGAAGCTGCGTTTTGTCCAGCAGCATATAGATACGTCCGAGATTACCGGTAAGCCGATACTAACCTTTTCCATAAGGGAGAAGCTCTGTGATTATTATTACAGGAAGTCGCCGCATACGGAAAAGACGGTTCAGAAGGCTGTGCGTCATACTGGTCTTGATGAGGAGCTGGACCGCAACGGAGGTCTTTCCTCGACTTTGGACCAGCTGTTTACAGGTGTGGATATCTTTGACAATGAAATTGCATTCATTGCGAACCGATTCGTATCGCCGCTTTCATCGACCTTGGCCACGTCGTACTATAAGTATTATATTATGGATACCGTCAAGGTGGACAATGTTCGATGTGTAGACCTTGCTTTTGTGCCGTTCAACAGTCAGAGTTTCGGATTTACAGGAAGGATATATATCACGACAGACGGCAACTATTCCGTAAAGAAAGTTCAGCTGAACTTTCCGTCCAGCAGCAATATCAACTGGATCGATAAATTGCGCATCGACCAGACTTTCGACCAGACAGAGGATGGTTTTTGGGCTTTGACCAGAGAGGATTCATATGTGAACCTTACTATTCTCGAGGGCTCACAGGGCATTTTTGCTCATCAGACAAGAAGTTTCGACAATTTTGTTGCTGGTGAGGAACTCCTTGCAGATGATCCTGCGTATAGGATTGACGGTCCGACAAAAGTGCTTCCGGACGCGAAGAGACTTGATGCGGAATATTGGGAGAAAAACCGTATCACCACTTTGACAAACAGAGAGCTGGCCGTAGAAAAAGTGACTGAGGATTTCAAGGAGAATACAAATGTCTCTTTCTGGACTAAGGCGATTGATGCTTTTGTCTCTGAATGGATTCCTTCTGGAAAATCGAAAGAGGTGTCTAAATTTGATATAGGCCCTATCCTCAGCTTCTTGAGCTGGGACTACATTGAGGGATGGCGTGTAAGATTGGGAGGAATGACAACGGCCAATCTGAATGACAGATGGTTTGCCAATGGTTATCTGGCCTACGGTTTCCTGGACCGGAAGGTTAAGGGTAGTTTCGAGCTTACGCATAGTTTCAACAAGAAGAGTTATCATAAAAGCGAGAAGCCTTTGAATAACCTGAGCTTCTCATATACTTATGATATCTTCAGTCCTGAGACCTTGGGTGAGCAGCACGACATCGTTACATCTTTCAAGACAAAGAGTGCTGTCAAGTATCAGTATATACAGAAGATAAAGCTGAACTACGAAAAACAATGGTTCAATAGTTTCAGAACTAATTTCTGGCTGGAAAACGATAGTTACACTCCGGCTACAAAGTTCACTCCTGACGGACTTCCGGCAAATGGAACCTTGTTCTACAGGCTTCAGGGCTCTCCTGACCCGAGAGCATATATCAGAAATTTCAAGTCAAGCGAGCTGGGTGTAAGTCTGAGATGGGCTCCGGGTGAGAGAGTCTTCAATGCTGTTTCGCAGAGAGCCAATATTGATAAGGACACTCCGATCTTTACCCTTACCCATAGGATAGGAACTGCAGGTTATGACGGAGGTGACTGGAATTTTGGAACCACCAACAACAGTTTCCTTTATAACTCTACACAGCTTGAGATATTCAAGCGTTTCCGTGTTTCCATTGCAGGTTTCCTTGATGCAAAGGTTACAGCAGGAAAAATCTGGAACCAGGTACCTTATACCTTACTGATGCTTCCGGCTTCAAATCAGTCATTCTCATACAGAAGGGAAACCTTCCATACTATGAATGTGCTGGAGTTCGTAACTGACCAGTATGTCCAGGCTAACCTTACCTGGCATATGAAGGGATTGATTCTCAATAGAATACCTCTTATCAAGAAGTTGAAGCTGAGAGAGATTGTCTGCTACAATATAGCCTATGGTAATCTCACAGACAAGAATAATCCGGCTCTGCATCCGGGCAGATTGTTTGAACTTCCGCAAGGAACCAACCCTCTTGATGGCAGCAAGCCATATATGGAGATCGGTGCTGGTCTTGAAAATATCTTCCAGCTGTTCAGAGTGGTATACTATTATAGGATACCGACATATCCGCATCCTGAAAATGCAGACTTCCTCAGCAAATGGGGTAGACTTTGTATCGGAGTCTACGCAGATTTTTAGGAGATTTCAGACAGCGCTTTAATTGACAGCTGTCCAGTGTATCCGGATGCCTTTGCGCTCCATTCCGCGGAACCAGGTCATCTGTCTTTTAGCGAACTGGTGGATGGCGGTGGCGAGCTGGGTACGCATCTGGTCGTATGTAAGTTCTCCTGTTATGTAAAGAGTTACGAATTTGTATTCCAGTCCGTAGTAGATGAGATCTTCAGCCATTATAGGTCTGTGGTCTGGAGCCAGGGCCGGATGTGTGCCGTCGATCAGTCCTCTGATTTCTTCTACCATTCCTTCTTCCAGTCGGGCGTCCAGACGACGGTCGATACGGGCGTTTCTTTCGTCTCGGTTTACTAATGTACCTATATAATATGTGTTCTTCGGCAGGAAGGAGGTGCGCTGTACCGGATGTTCAGCTTCATAGATTGCTATTTCAAGTGCTCTGATCAGTCGTTTGCGGGTGTCGTAATCTGTTGTGTTATGGAGCGGCTTCAGTGACGCGAGCTGTGCGATGAGTTCTTCGTCGGTTTTCTTTTCCAATTCAGCTCTAAGCTTAGGGTCAGGCTGGACTTCCGGCAGAGAATATCCGCAGGTCGCTGCTTCGATATAGAGTCCGCTGCCTCCGCAGAGAATAGGTATTCCACCTCTGTTTCTGATGTCTTTATAGGCTTTTTCGAAATCTCTCTGGTACTCGAAGATATTGTATTTCGATCCGGCATCCACTATATCCATCAGATGATATGGAATCTCCTCATATTCAGAGAGATCCTTACCTGTGCCTATGTCCATTCCGCGGTAGACCTGACGGGAGTCGGCAGAGATTATTTCTGCACGCTTTTCGCAAGCTGAATCACAGCATCCAGCATCCAGCAGGGTATTGATCCGACGGGCAAGCTGGACCGCGTAACGGGTCTTGCCTGAGGCGGTGGGTCCCAGGACGCAGATCAGGTCGATTTCGCCATTGAGATATTTGTTCAGGATTTCCTGTACGTCTATTTCTTCAGCCGGTGGGAGTTCGGCCATAGGGGGGATCGGTGTGAAAGGTTTCTTTGCCATAATGATGCAAAGATAGCATATAAAATCAAATATAAATGCCGTGTTGCTTAATGTTTTGTATATCAGCGTATTGGATGCTTGTGGGTCGGTAAAAGATCCGACCCTTGATTGCTTAATTGCCTGATAGATATATATTTGTGTTATACGTGTTTGGAATCACTGAAAAAGCATTACATTTGCAATAGGATTTAATTAAGAAGAGCAAGATTATGCCGAAAGCAAAAAGCAGTGTAGAGATAAAGAACAGGAGGGCATCGTTTGATTATGAATTCATCGAGACCTTCCAGGCGGGAATTGTGCTTACTGGTACAGAGATAAAATCCATCAGAGCTGGCAAGGCCTCACTGGTGGATGCTTTCTGTTATTTCAATAACAACGAGCTGTATGTCAAGAATATGCACATAGCAGAATATTGGTGGGGAAGCTGGGGAAAGCACGATCCGCGTCGTGAGAGAAAGCTCCTGCTGACCCGTAAGGAGCTGACCAGACTTAGTCGCTCTGTGAAGGAGAAAGGATTGACTATTGTAGGAGTGAAGCTCTATATTGCTGAAAATGGCTATGCAAAGCTGCTGATCGCTCTGGCGCGCGGTAAGAAGGAGTATGACAAGCGTGCGTCGATCAAGGAAAAGGATCTCCGACGTGAGATGGAAAGAATGTAGGATGCGACTAAGTGATTGGCAATCAGTGGAATATAAAAAGTGCGTGCTCACCAATGGGGAGCACGCACTTTGCGTAAATGCCTTATATATAGCATTTAAGGATTTGCAGTCTGTTACAGTCCGAACGCTTCTTTGATCATATCTACTGAGTCGAGGAGCTCCCAGCCGAAGAACTGGACGAGTTCAGGAACGAGCTGGCCGTTCTTTCTGATCATTACGGTTGCCTTGTAAGGGTCACGTCCGACGTGTCCGTACGATGCTGTAGGTTCGTAGATCGGTTTCTTGAGGCCGAACTTTTCGATGATCTTTGCCGGACGGAGGTCGAAGATCTTCTCGATCTGGAGAGCGATCTCTGCATCTGTCAAGCCGTTGACTGCTGTTCCGTAAGTATTTACGAAGATGCTGAGCGGGCGTGCTACTCCAATGGCGTATGAAACCTGTACCAGCATTTCACGTGCAACGCCTGCGGCTACCATATTCTTGGCAATGTAGCGTGCTGCGTAAGCTGCTGATCTGTCGACCTTTGAAGGGTCCTTTCCTGAGAATGCTCCACCACCGTGCGCTCCCTTTCCTCCGTAAGTGTCCACGATGATCTTGCGGCCTGTGAGACCAGTATCTCCGTGAGGACCTCCGATCACGAACTTGCCTGTAGGGTTTACGTGAAGGATGTGGTCACCTTTGAAGAGAGATGCCTCTTCTGGGCTGAGTGACTCGATGAGCATCGGAAGGAGGATATTCTGGACATCCTCTCGGATCTTTGCCTGCATTGCCTCGTCCACACGCTTCTGACCGAACTGTGCACATCCGTCAGCATAGCTCATATTGCCCAGAGATGCAGGAGTGAATTCGTCGTGCTGAGTCGAGATTACGATTGTATGTACGCGTACAGGCTCATTGGTCTGTCCGTCATATTCGATGGTGAACTGAGACTTCGAGTCCGGACGGAGGTAAGGCATAAGCTCAGGATTCTGTTTGCGGATCTTTGCAAGCAGAAGGAGTGCCTGGTGTGAGAGTGCAAGCGGAAGCGGCATATATTCCTTTGTGTCGCAGCAGGCATAACCGAACATCATACCCTGGTCACCGGCTCCCTGAGCGTCTGCATCTTCGCCTACTACACCTCTGTTGATATCTACGCTCTGCTCGTGAAGAGCCGAGAGGATTCCGCAGGAATTGCCGTCGAACATATACTCTGCCTTGTTGTATCCGATCTTGTTGATGACGCGACGGACGGTCTTAGGGATGTCCACATAGGCATCCTCTGAGCGCACCTCACCTCCTACTACTACGAGGCCGGTGCTGCAGAATGTCTCGCAGGCTACCTTTGATTCAGGATCCTGGCGGAGAAATTCGTCAAGAATGGCATCGGAAATCTGGTCCGATACTTTGTCTGGGTGTCCTTCTGACACTGATTCTGATGTAAAAAGATAATTCATATCGTTTATTGTATTATATATCAAAAAAGCCCCACAGAAATGCGGAGCCGTCACAAAAACACAAAACATTGATATGAAAAAAGGTCACCGTGGCGTGATGACCGTTACAGTCAACATTTTAGCATTTTTTATAGTGGTTGCAAGCAGCCAAATCTCTCCACATTTCTCATTTCGGGCGGCAAAGATAGTTAAAATTTCTGATATACAAATGAATAGAGTGTATTTTGTTCTGTAAATCGACTTATTTCTTGAGCCGATAGGAATAGATGCAAATCTCAATGTCAATTATAGTCCAAATGACAATAAAAGTACCTTCAAAATTTCATATCATCGGCAAAATGTCGTATCTTCGCGGGATAAAAACTTATCATTTATATCTAAAACGTTATGAAACAAACAATTAAGTGTCTTTTTGCTGCTTTTGCAGCAATGCTTATGAGCGTAGCTGCCTTCGCACAGGTGACTACATCAGCTCTGGGTGGACGCGTTGTTGACGCAAACGGAGAGCCAGTTATCGGTGCTGCGGTAGTTGCTACCCACGAGCCATCAGGTACTGTTTACGGCGTTGTAACCAACAACGACGGTCGTTATGCAATCAACGGTATGCGTGCCGGTGGCCCTTACAAGGTGGAGATATCTTGCCTTGGATATCAGTCACTCACTTACACTGATGTGACTATTCAGCTTGCTGAAACATTTGCGCTTAATGGAGCACTCAGTGAGGATTCCGAATTGCTCGGCGAAGCAATGGTAATTGCCGCTCCTGCATCAAAGTTCTCTGCTGAGAAGATGGGTTCTGCTACGAATATTTCTTCTAAGCAGATGACCTCGATTCCGACAGTCTCAAGAAGTATTGACGACATCACAAGACTGTCTCCATATGGCGGAAACAGTATGAATTTCGCAGGTGCTGACGGACGTTCTTCGAACTTCACAGTCGATGGAGCCAACTTCAATAATAACTTCGGTCTCAATGAGGGACTCCCTGGTGGTGGTAGTCCGATCTCTATCGATGCACTCGAAGAAATGCAGATCGTAATTTCTCCTTTCGATGTACGTCAGACAAACTTCATCGGTGGTGGTGTAAATGCAATCACTAAGTCAGGTACAAATACTCTTAAGGGATCTGCCTATATTTATCACAGAAATGAAAATATGCGTGGTAATATGGTGGATGGCCAGGAGGTGGCAGGTGCTCGCGAAAAAGATCGTACTACTACTTATGGTATGACTTTGGGTGGTCCGATTGTCAAGGATAAGCTCTTTTTCTTCGTGAACGCTGAGTATTCATTGAAGCCAACAGTTGCAAATACTTGGCGTGCAGCCAAGGAAGGTGAAGAGATGGATGCGGACAGCTATATCTCTCGTGTTACTGAAGCTGACCTTAAGAAGGTGTCTGAATTCGTAAAGAAAGAGTATGATTATGACACAGGCTCTTGGACTGATTTCCCTGCAGATGAAAGCAACCTTAAGGTTCTCGCGCGTATCGACTGGAATATCAATGACAATCATAAGTTGGCAGTAAGGTACAACTATACTAATAATGTATATTATAAGACACCTTCTGCTACATCTGTGGATGGTTGTCCAGCGTCAAGCTTTGCTCGTTTCTCTAAATACGGAATGGGTTATGCTAACTCAATGTACGGAATGAATAACCGTGTACATTCTGCATCCCTTGATCTCAACAGCCGTTTGGGAGACAATCTTTCAAACCAGTTCCTTGTTACCTTCTCACAGCTGGATGATGTCCGTAGTACTCCTTCAGCAGATATGCCGTTTATCGAGATCCGTAAGGATGATGGTAGCGCACCGCTTCCTTATATCTGTCTCGGATATGAGCTTTTCTCGTGGAAGAATGCTGTTCACAATACCAATATCAGTATTAAGGATGACCTTACATACTATTCTGGAAACCATAAGATCACAGCCGGTCTGAACTATGAGTATCAGATGGCGGATAATATCTATATCAGAAATGGTGCAGGATATTACCGTTATAAGAGTCTCGAGGATTTCCTTGAGAAGAAGGCTCCTGAAGCAGTTTGCGTGACTTATGGATACAATGGTGTAGATGAGCCTGCTGTGCGCGTCAGATTCCATAAAGTAGGTGCTTATGCTCAGGACGAGTGGAATGCAACAGATAACTTCAAGCTTACCTACGGTCTTCGTCTTGAAGGACTCTTCTTTGATAATCAGGATATTATGAGAAATAAGGCAGTTTATGACCTGACTTATATCGTAGATGGTGAAGAACGTCACGTAGATACAGGTAAGTGGCCTTCTTCTTCTGTCAATATCCTCCCACGTCTTGGTTTCTCTTGGGATATCTTCAGCAACAATACTCTTAAGCTTCGTGGAGGTACAGGTCTTTTCTCAGGACGTATTCCTTTGGTATTCTTTACCAATATGCCAAGCAACTCTAATATGATCCAGAACCTTGTTGCTTTGAACGGTACAGGTAAGAATGATGCTTTCCAGGTGGATATGGAAAAATTCGCTGGTGGTATTATGAAGAGAGAGGAACTTATCAAGTTCATTCAGGCAAACTGGCCGGATCAGTATCCTGCTACTATTACTTCAGAGGATGGACTTGTAGGTGGAACTGAGGCAGTATCTTCTAATTTCAAGATGCCACAGGTATGGAAGACTTCTCTTGCCCTTGACTATAATATCCCGGTATCATTCCCATTCACAGTAGGAGTAGAGGGTATTTTCAACAAGACTATCAACGGCGTTTATCTCAGAGACTGGAGTCTTAAGGATGTATATGGATTTGCAAGGTTCAATGGTGCGGACAACCGTCCTATCTTCCAGGATTATAAGCAGACTTATATTAACGATAAGCAGGCAGTCGCTACATTGCCAAGTTGCTATGTGCTTGAAAACACAAATCTTGGATATGGATACTCAGGAACATTTACAGTTAATATGACTCCGGTTCCAGAGCTCAATATTATGGCATCATATACACATACCGCATCTAAGGAGATTTCAGGAATGCCAGGTAACAAGGCATCTTCTGTGATGAAGGGTCTCTATACTGTATATGGACCAAGCTATCCAGGTCTGTCAAATTCAAACTATGTAACACCTGACCGTGCATTGGTATCTCTTTCATATAATGATAAGGGAAATAACCACTACAGCCTTATCTACGAGGGATGGAGAGGTGGATATAACTATAACTTCACTACATCTAATGATATGAATGGTGATGGTTATAATGCGGATCTTATCTATATTCCTACAGACGAGCAGGTGGCAAACAAGGAGTTCAGATTTGTATCTGATGATGATGCTGCCCGTTTTATGGATTTCGTTCATTCAAACAATTATCTTAGCAAGAATCAGGGTGAGTACGCTGAGGCTTATAGTGTTTACTCTCCTTGGGTACACAGACTTGACTTCAGCTACAAGCACGACTTCAAGGTTAGAGCAGGCAAGTCTCAGAATACTCTCCAGCTTTGCGTTGACCTCAAGAACATTCTTAACCTCTTCAACTCTTCTTGGGGAGTATCCAAGGTTATGAATACAGAGCTTAACAATGGACAGATTCTCAAGTATGAGGGTATAGATAAGGAAGGTTATCCTACATTCTCTACTCCTGCGGCTGTAAATGGTAATACTCCAATGTGGCAGAAGAATATCGCTATTGGACAGTGCTGGTATGCTTCTGTTGGTATCAAGTATATGTTTAACTAATTTAATGACAGGAATAATATGAAACTGAGAAATATTTTCACAATGCTCGCAGCAGTTTTTGCTCTCACTTTCGTGGGATGTCAAAAGCAGGAGCAGTTCCTGGAAGAAGTAAAAGTTTCCAAATCCTATATAGCTCTTCCTGTTGAGGGTGGCGATGTTAAGATTCAGGTGGAGGCTAGTGCAAACTGGACAATAACTGCTTGGGATTCTAAGGCAGCTAAGGCAATCGAATTGCCAGAGTGGCTTAGCATTAATCCTGCTTCAGGTCCTGCCGGTAACTCTGAGATAACTTTTTCTGCAGGTGCTACTACTGAAACTCGCGAGGCTTTGCTTCACCTTGATTGTGATGGCGCAACTCAGGTGATTAATGTAATGCAGATGGCAGCTAAGCCAGAAGTCGCTTTAACTACTTGTAAGTTTGTGCTTGAGGAAGGTGTTGTAGATCAGTTCTATAGAATTAAGGCAAAGGTTGCTGAAATTCCATTGGCTGATTTCCAGAAATACGGAAAGTTCTACATCTCTGATGATAGTACAGCTGAAAAAGTACAGATTTATGGTTGCGCAAATAAGTCAGCATACCTTGATAAGTCAAATAATCCTACAATCGCTGTCGGTGATATTGTTGTCATCGAAGGTTCTTGGTCTAAGTATGGCAACTTCAACAATGATACACAGATTCTCGAAGTGGAGAAGTCTCTTATCAAGGCTGAGAAGGTAATTCCTTCTACTCCGCTTCCTGTTGAAGGTGGCGTTGTGACAGTTGTACTTACTATTAAAGGAGATGATCTTACAGTTGTCATTCCAGAGGATGCAACTTGGTTGACTGCCGGTGAACCTAATGTTATCGGAACATCGACTTTCGTTGACCTTACTGCAGCACCTAATGAGGGAGATCCAAGAAGCACAACAGTTGACTTCAAGACAACAAGCAATGGTCAGACATATGTTGCGTCTGTAACTGTAGAGCAGAATGCTGGAGTTATTGCCGAGCCGGAAATAACTGCAATTTCAAGTATTCTTGCACTTGATGTTGATGCTACAGTTGCAAAAGGTACAGTGATTGAGGCAGTTGTAATTTCTAACTCTGCTCTTGGTAACCTCACATCAAAGAAGGGTATGTATGTTCAGGATGAGACCGGTGCTCTCCAGCTTCGTTTCAATGAAGATCATACATTCGCATTCGGTGATAAGGTGAAGATCGATCTTTCGGGCGCAAAGTTCGGTAAGTATAATGAGGCTGTTCAGGTAAGCAACTTGGCTAATGATAAAGTAGTCGTTCTGTCCAGCGGTAATACCGTAGAGCCAAAGACTGTTTCTGTAGCTGATTTCCTTGCAAATAAGTATGAGGGACAATATATCGCTCTCAAGGGCGTGCAGGTTGTTGAGGAGGATCTCACAAAGACTTTTGTGATGCCAAATGCTGATGGAGAAGTTGCTCACACAAGCATCAGCATCGAAACTGTCGGAGGAGAGAACTTCGTTGTGTTCTCATCGAAGTATGCTTCATTCGGTAAGACAGCTGTTCCACAGGGTTCAGGTACAATCAAGGGTATCTCATCTCGTAACAATGATGCAATCCAGATCATTTTTGCACAGGAATCAGACTTCGCAGGTCTCACTGGAGAGCGCTTTGTAGCTGGTCAGGAGCCTGAGCAGCCAGCATATCCTACAATTGCTGAGGTAATTGCAGCTGGAGTTCAGGATGAGGCTACAACAGAAGGTGTGATCGTTGCTAAGTATACTCGTGGTGCCTTGATCTATGACGGAACAGCCTATATCCTTATTTATAAGAATGCAGTTGTAGAGGAAGCTGTAGGTGATAAGATTCAGGTGTCTGGACCAACCAGTCTTTATGGTGGTATGCTCCAATTCACAAAAGATGCTACGATAACTAAGGTTTCTTCTGGCAACGAGGTGGTGCATCCGGAACCTACAGTACTCGATGCTGCGGGAATGGACGCTCAGCTTGCTAAGACTGCGGTAGAATATGTTGAGTATACCGGAACACTCTCTATATCTGGTAATTACTACAATGTGAATATCGAAGGAGCAGCTACTGCTATCGGATCGCTTCAGTATATCGATGCTGCAGCACATCCAGCAGCAGTAGATGGGGCTAAGATTACTGTAAGGGGTTACTTCATCGGTGTATCAAGCGGCAAGTATGTAAATACAATGACTGTTTCTGTATCTGCAGCTAACTAGTAATTGTAAACTATAATATATTCGAAGGCGTCCGTCACACAGCGGACGCCTTTTTTGATATGATTTCCCTGATTTAGAAATGACAAGTTTATATCTTTTGAATTTTATTTGTTTTTACTGCACTAAAGGTGTAAGTTTGTAAATATTAAATCATATACTATGAAAAACCCTTTTTCACTTTTTATAACAATTGTTTCCGCTATACTATGCTTTGCTTGCGAAAAGCCCGGGCAGCCACACCAGCCGGTGGGTCCGCAGCCGAAGCCGGATCAAGGCTTTGTCGAGGCTGTACCGGATACAGTTACATTTACAAGTGCCGATTTTATATATTACGGTGACATTGCCGGCGAATCCTCTTCTGATGACTGGGTAGTGAAACTGTATACGGATATGGAGATCGATGATTTCGGCAATCCGATAGGCCCGGGAACAGTGACCCAGCTTCAGCTGAATGCGGAATTTGATGAAAACCAGAAGGCTGACCCTTCTAAACTCAAGGGACTCTATCGCGAAATGATGAATTCCGGTAATTTCGCACCTGGAACATTCGTAAGCGGTTATATGGTGAGGCTGGACCTTCCGGGACAGACTGTCGAGATGGGTGACGGTACATTCTATGCCGACCTGTCGGATAGCTCTACAGAGATGGATTACGACCTTATCGACGAGGGTGCTGTGAGCATAAGCCTTAATGATGATGGTACATATACTATAGAAGGTGTATTGGTAGGAAAGAAATACACAAAGAGATATTTCAAGTGGACTGGGGACATCGAGCCAAGAAATTATGTTCCGGAGGAGACTCCTAACAGCACCCTCAAGCAGGATATGACCGGCCTGACCTTTGACCAGGGGCAGCTTCAGGACAAGGGTGATTATTTCTACCGTATGGACGAGACCTATCGATGCCTGCTGATATACCTTGGAGACGAATCTGTGGATATGAGCGGATCAAGACCTGCGGGAAATGGCGCGGTCCTGAGGCTTGAGGTTCTTGTGCCGTGGGAAACTGATATTGTTAAGGACGGAATCCCTTCGGGCACATACAAGATGACTGACAGGAACCTTGATACATCGATAGACAAGGACAATATTGTACCTGGTGCTGCAATTCCAGGTCTTCCGAATGTGTTTGCCGCGTGGAAAGTTGCAGGAGCCTGGTATTATGAACTTGAGGACGGTGAGTGGAGTCAGACATATGCCCGTATCGATGAGGGTGAGATCGTGATTGACAATCACGGCGACGGAAGCTATACGATTTCTTATGATCTGCTTGACTGCCAGTCTGTTCCAAAGAAGATTCAGGGCTCGACAACTTTAGATGAACTTCCGGTTCCTGGCAAACCGGGCCAGGGAAATCAGGACGTGGTGCTGGAAGCCAATACATATGCCGTAGATAGGGAGAAGGCCTCATTCGGCAGTGTCGAGGTAAGTAATCTTGGAGAATATATCTGTATTGCTGCAAGCCCTGTGGAAGGTGTTGAGAATTTTGATGCCATATTTGAGCAGGACGAATACTTCTATGTGGCCATCTCTCCGCTGCTGAACGGCAAGGAGTTCGATCTGTGCACAGAGAAGAATCTATATACCGTGATGAGTACCTTGGATGGTGCTTTTCTGGAGAGCGTAGCTCCAGGTATGACTCAGGAGATAAAAGCTGGTAAATGTGTCTTCAGATATCAGAATGAAAAGGCTCAGGTGGAGATTGATCTTACTTTGGCAGACGGTCGCAGATTGGCTGCCAGGATGGAGGCTGAGGAAGCCGGAATTGTCGTAAATGAGAATATCTTTGCAATCGGCGGCGATGAAAAACCTGTCCGTACGGCTTTCTATCTTAAGGAAGATGGTCTGACGACTTTGTATCTGACTCCGGCCGGTATCCAATATTTCGAGGATATACCGATAACCACATATTATGCTTATATAATCCTGGATGATACTCAATGCAATGGAAGGACGCTGGATGTGAACGATATTGTCGCTGTGGGATATGGAGATAATTTCAATGAAATATATGTGGACTCGCGGGAGGTGACTGCCAACGGTTCTTTGAAGGTGCTCTCGGATCCGGCCAATATAGCTCATTATCAGGTTTCTGCAGATATAACCTTTGGCGGTACGACCCTCAAACTCAGATATGATGGAGATGCCATCGATGCCGGCACCAAGGAAGTCGTGAAGAATGAGGTCGTGTATAATGGAACGTCCTATGGAATAACCGGAGTGAATCTGGATCTTAAGCCGAACCCGGAAGGTACCTGCGGAGTATTGATTGCAACTGACAGAGGAGACGTTGTGAGGATTACTCTTCCGCTTGACTTCCTGGATGGCAATGCCCACGGCTTTTCGCAGAGTCCGGACCTCTATATGGAATATGATGGACAGATGTACAGCAAGGCAAACGGCTATAGTGGCACTATCACTGTTGGCAAGGATGAAAGTACCATAAAGGTCGATGCGACTAATTATGATAATCTGAAAATAATCTATGAAGGACCTTATGAAACAGTCAGTTAAATATATTATAATCACAATATTGGCTTTAGTCGCTCTGCAGGCTTGTGAAAAACCTTCTGTTCCCCAGGAACCGGATACTCCCCAGCAGGAGCAGCCTGTAGTGGAGCCTCCTATATGCACGTACGAATACGACGGGAAGGAATATCCTGTGTATTCTGTAGCATTTACAGCAGATGAAACCCAGATCTTTGTCAAGATTTCTCCGTTCAAGGAGGACCGGCCGCAGACCACATATGCGGTCATAGGTATAAATGCCTCTTTGGAAGGAATCGAGATCGATGTGGACAAGGCCTGGCACAATGATGACTACTACTTCATTTATGAAGATCCTCTGATGTATTATTCTCAGTACAGACAGCTTCAGTCAGGCAAGATTATGCTGAAAAGTCTGGGAGAGGGTGATTTCCAAATCCTGGCTGATGTAGTCCTTCCTGATGGCAAGACTTTCAGATTTGAGTATTAGTCTTGTCTTGTTTGAGTTAAATATGTATATTTGCAATACCGACAAAAATAAAAAACTACCAAAATATTAATATTATGAAACTAAGATCTCTTTTGTGCGGCGTGCTTGCGATTGCAGCAGCCGTAGCTTGTAAGCCTGAAGACGTTGTCGAGACTCCGAAGCTGGAAGTCGACAAGACAGCCGTTTCAGTAGCCGCTGAAGCAGGCCAGGCTACATTCAATGTAACTACAAATCAGGACTGGACCGCAGATGCAGATGCAGACTGGGTGTCAGTGAATCCAAGCAACGGCAAGGCTTCAGACAAAGCAGTGGCAGTGCAGGTGACTGCAGAAGACAATGCTACAGAAGCTGAGAGGACAGCTACCGTTACCGTGAAGGCCGGAACCCTTTCAAAGACAGTGAAGGTTACTCAGGCAGCTAAGGGTACAACTCCAGAGCCTCCTGTGGAAGAACCGGAGTACACTCTTGACGGTAAGCAGTGGATAACCGAAGTGGATGGAATGCAGGTCCTCTTTGATTTCGGCATTACGCAGGAAGAAATGATGTGCGTAGCATTTCCTATGATGGATGGATCAGGATTCGGACTTTATATGGCCGGTCTTTATGAAATTGTTCCAACTGATGCTACTTCAGGTGTGGTGGTGTACACATCTTATGACTGGGAATGGGATGAGTTCGGCGATCCTGTCGAGATACCATATTCAGACCTGAGTGCTACAAGTGTAAAGATAATTTCTGAGGGTGTTTTCGGTGTGACAGATCCTATATCTTTTACGGTTGTTGAAAATCCGTACGAGATAGTAATTGAGGGAGGTAACGGAGGCAGTCCTTCAGGTTCTGTTGAGGACGGTGAATACTGGTTCTTCAACAGCGGCAAGGTTATGGCCCCTCTCGCAGAGGGTACGATGTCGGGAGCCCTTCCTGCTGAGGATGCTGTAGACGGTGCAAGCACAGCGAAGAATATCTTTACCATTACCTACGATGCAGATCGGTCATACTACACAATCCAGGATTCATACGGCCGTTACCTTGGCCAGACAGATGAGACAGGCAATATCACAGTAACTGATGTTCTTCCTACAGACGAAACATACGACTATTATCTCTGGTGCGTGGAGCCTGGTTACGGTGAAGCTTGCTCTATATATAATGCTGCTTACTATTATGATATTACATATTCTGCGGCAGACAATAACTGGGTTCTCGTGGATGGAGGATATGAATTCCCTGAAACCCTCCCTGTACTTGTAAAGGCAGAATAGATTCTATAACCTTATATGACTATTATCGAGGCTGGCTGTTATAATCAGCCTCGATTTTCGTGCAGAAGATGGGGAAATTGTAGCTTTGCATAAAAAATTAAAGGAAAGCAATGAAGAGAATATCGTATCTGTTGTCATTGATCTTTGCACTTGCAATTGTCAGCTGCAAAGGACAGGAGCCGGATGTGCCTTATGAGCCGGCTGCCGACTTTTTGCTTGAGGTTTCGGATATAACCTCCACTTCTTGTCATTTCTCGGTCAAGCCGTCAGACAAGGAGATGTCTTATGTGGTAATGCTGGTCGAGAAATCAGAGTTCGATGCTTTTGAGGATGAATATGCCTATCAGGATAATGATCTGGAGTGGTTCAATACCAAGGCATTGGAGGAAGGAAAGAGTCTGAAGGAGTGGCTTGAGGGTTTCCTTCATAAGGGAGACTTTGAGGCTGACGAGGCCGGACTTATGCCTGAGAGTGAATACTATCTGTATGCTTATGGTCTCAATTATGAGGGTTATTTCACCACAGGAGTTACAAAGATAGGGTTCTCTACCCCGGAAATTGTCCGGAAAGAGATGTCCTTCGAAATAGCTGTCACGGATATCGGCATAACCCAGGCAAAGGTTAGCGTGAAGGCAAGTGAGAAAGATGGAATGTTTTTTATGAATGTTTTCTCGATGCAGCAATATCAGGAGTGGGGAGGTGACCAGACCGCTTTTGCCAATCACGCTGCAGCCCTTGTCGATTATTATGCGACTATGGGCAGGACTCTTGAGGAAATCGTGACCAATCTCAGCTCTGTAGGTGAGGATGCTGTGGTCTTTGATGGTCTGACAGCGGATACGGAGTATATGGCTTATGCTGTCGGTATTGATGAAAACTTCTTCCTGAACACGGCTCCTGTGATAGTTAAATTTACTACCCGTCAGGCAGTCCAGTCGGAAAATACTTTCACGATTGACATAACCGGTACGACATACTGTTCTGTCCTGGGCACTGTGATTCCGTCGAATGAAGATCCGTTCGTTTGCGCGATTCAGCCGAAGGCCCAACTGGATCTTTACGGCTCGGACCAGGAGATAATGTATGACCTTGTGGCTACCTATGATAAATGGGGAGCCTTGGCAGATGTGCTTTATACTGGGGAAACAGTGGATTTGGAGGAGATTTCTTCATTGTCTCCGGAAACGGAGTATGCAGTGATTTGTTTCGGCTGGGATGGTGCCCCGACGACGCCATTGACCAGGGCTGAATTCAAGACTGATGCGGCAGGTGGAAATCCTCGGGCCCAGGAACTGACATTCAGTCTGTCAGACATAATCCATAATAAGGTTACGGTACAGATCACTCCGAAGCTGGGATTGTATTATTTCTATGATTGTATGTCTGTAAGCACTCTCACAGAATATTTGGCGAGCGAAGGCTCGGAAGATGAGGCTGTATGCCGGTTCATCGATGAGAGGATAGATTATGGCGCTGATTTCTTCAGATGTACCCGCAAGGAGTATCTGGAGGATATGGGCGCTGCAATCGGCAAACAGAAATGGACTTTCACTGGACTGGAAGAGGATACGGAGTATCTTATCGTCGCAGCAACGGTGGATATGAACACAGGAAAAATAGCCTTGAGAAAGCCTTTCAGGAGTGATGTGTTCAGGACGACGATCCTTATTGAAAGTGATGCTGCGGTAACGTTCCTCATTGACCGATACTATGACGGAAGCGAACTTGCCGAACTTGATCCATCCCAGTTCAGCAAGTGCAGGGGAATGGTGATGGTGCCTTATAAGATAATTCCGAATGAATCGGCAGACCATTGGAGGACGACCTTCACTTATGGGGAATTCGCGAGCTGGGCTGAAAGGGATGATATTCTCATTGAACTTGACTATAAATCAGACAATGATAAGACTGTAGGCTATGCAGTCGTGCATTATGACCAGATCGTATCATTCCTTGCGATTGCTGAAAATGCAGAAGGATATACCGGCCCGTTCACAATATATGAGTTCAAGGCTGTAAAAGGAGGGGCATCTCCCGCACGGGAATTCATTGATTCTTTGACGAAATCCAAGTGCATTGAATTTTCCCAGCCCTCTGAACCACAGGTGAAGTAATATTGAAAGAAGCTGCTGTAGAGTGATACGGCAGCTTTTTTTGTGTCTTCGATATAAAAGATGTTGGAAAATTTATTATTTTTGTAAGTTCAACTGACTTGATGTAAGAGACTGAAATATTAATATTTATACAAGTAACGATGAAACTTAGAAATCTTTTTTGGGGAGCGTTAGCTTCTCTGGCTGCTTTTGCAGCTTGTACGGAGCCGGAGCAGGATCTGGGTACTCCTGACATTTCTCTCAGCGTGTCTGAGATGACTTTTGGTGAGGCCGGTGGTGAGCAGGAGCTTGCTGTCAAGGCTACACGTGACTGGAAGGTCGAGACAGATGCGGACTGGGTAGTGGTATCACCTGAGTCAGGTGCAGCGTCTGCTGAAGCTTACAAGGTGACTGTCACAGCCCTTGAGAACACAGGTCTTGACCGTGAGGCAAGCCTTAAGTTCACAATCGGAATGAAGAGTAAATATCTTACCGTATCGCAGGATGGTCCTGGCGGATCGGCAGAGGCTCTTATAGTTTATTACAATGACTTCGACAAGGAGGAGGCTACAAAGACATATGGATCAAGCAACGGAAGCTGGCCATACCTCGATCAGTTCGAAGGCTGGAAGAATGCGACTGGAACAGGTGCTGCGAATGTATCATACTCATTCAAGGGTATGTCTGCACGTGCCAACTCGACTTCAGACAGCAACTATTCTGACTATGCCGGCTCAGGTAAGAACAATATGTTCTTCGGTTCGGCCGCTTACTTCTCTACAAACAACATCGCTCTCGGCGGTGCAAAGGACTTCACACTTACATTCGGTACAGAGAAGTACTCACAGGACAATGGCAGTGTGTTCACAAACTCTGAGTACAAGATCTTCCTCAGCCAGGACGGTTCTAAGTGGGTGGAACTCACTGACTATACATTTGCAGGAGGTACCACTGAGGGTCGCTGGAATATTGCAACAGCAAACTTCTCGGTACCTGAAGGAACGGAGAACCTTTCTATCTGTATGCAGGTTACAGTTGCCAGCTCATACCGTATGGACGATATGAAACTCGTGATTTCAGAGGGTGGTGCTGCAGTAGACTTCTCTAAGGGTGTGGAAATGGATTTTGCTGCAGGCAACACAGGTGGAAACCAGGGTGGCGGCGCATCAGACGCTTCTGCTATCTACAGCAACAATTATGACAAGTCAGCGGCTGCACAGGGCTCTAACGGCTGGCCATTCCTCGATCAGTCTGACGCTTGGAAGAATGCCGCAGGAACAGGAGCTGCCAATGTTACATACAATTCGAAGAACGTAACTGTCAGAAACAATTCCAACTCAAACGGCTCTTATTCTGACTATGAGGGTTCCGGTATGAACAATATCTTCTTCGGTAAGGACTTCCCATATTTCTCTACAAACAATATTGCCCTTAACGGAGCGACTGACCTTACTCTTACTTTCGGTACAGAAAAGTACTCTCAGGATAATGGTAAGGTGTTCACTAACAGTGAGTATCATATCTGGCTCAGTGCTGACGGAACAAAATGGGTAGAACTTACAGACTATACTTTTGCAGGTGGTACAACAGAGGGACGTTGGAATGTAGCTACAGCGAACTTCTCGGTTCCTGCCGGTACAGAAAATCTTTCGATCTGTATGCAGGTGGATGTGGCAAGCTCATATCGTCTGGACGACTTCAAGCTCGTGTCATCTGCAACAGCCGGTACTGCAATTGACTTCTCTCAGGCAGTGGAGAAGGATTTCTCAGCAGGTGGAACTCAGGGTGGCGGTGAGGAGCCTACTCCTCCGGCAGGTGGTTCAGCGACAACTATTGCAGAGGTTCTTGCTACTTCAGGCACCCTCGCTTCAGGAACAAGCATCGAGGCTGTCGTGATCTCAAACAGAGCACTCAATAATCTTACTTCGAAGAAGGGACTTTATGTTCAGGATGCTACTGGCGGACTCCAGTTCTATCTTGCTGCAAATCACGAATTTGATTTCGGTGACAAGGTCCAGATTGACCTTTCGGGTGCAAGCGTCGGTGAGTATAATGGAGCTGTTCAGGTCAGCGGTCTTCCTTTGGAGAACATTTCACGTATATCTACCGGAAATGCAGTTACTCCAAAGACTGTGTCTGTAGCAGATTTCCTCGCAAACAAGTACGAAGGACAGTATGTTGCAATCGAGGGTGTGCAGGTGGCAGAGTCAGACCTTAACAGAACTTTCGTTGAGGGTGGTGCTCACACCAGCATCAAGATTGAGACAGCGGACGGACAGAATTTCGTAGTCTTCTCTTCGAAGTATTCTACATTCGGTGAGAAGGAAGTACCTCAGGGATCAGGAACCATCAAGGGTATTTCATCTATCAACAATGGTACAATGCAGATAATCTTCGCTCAGGATGGTGATTGGGACGGTATGTGGGATGGTGCCCGTTTCGACGGCAGTGGAACAGGAGATGGCGGTAATGATGATAATCAGGATGACACCGGTAAAGTGACAATTGCAGACTTCCTTGCCGCTGAGGTTTCCAGTGATGTATTCTATACAGTTACAGGTACCATTGCAAGTATTGAGGAAATCAGCAGTCAGTATGGAAATGCTACGCTTACAATCCAGGATAATACAGGTTCTCTCTATATCTTCCGTATGAAGTCATCCGGTAGTGCAGCTATCGATGCACTCGGGCTTACTGTCGGTGATGAACTTACTGTGAAGGGTAATAGAGGAGATTATAACGGTAACCCTCAGATGGTCAATGGAGTATATGTGAGTCACGTAGACAAGGAGGCACCTGCTGACAATTATGATGCTTCGATTGTTTTCTCTGAATGCGGATATTCCAACGCTCAGTCGGTAAATAATAAAGAGATAAAGATCGACGAAAATGTTTCTTGCGTTTTCTCACAGGGATCGGCAAACAATGAACCTGCATACTATGATTCGGGAAGCGCTATAAGAATGTATCAGAACGGTGCGATCCTCGATATCAAGGCTTCTAATGGCAAGACCATCAAGGAGATCGAACTGACATTCGGAAGCAATATGTACTATCTTGATGCTGATTCAGGACAGCTTTCAGCTGAAAGCCCGGTACGTGTCTGGACAGGTGATGCATCGGCAGTGAGATTTACAGCTACCGGAACTGACAAGAATCATAGAGCTTACGTAGCTGCCATAAAGGTAGCATACGAGTAATTCGACAATATTAAATCAACCCCAGAAGGGACTGGCCGACGGGCTGGCCCCTTTTGGCGGTCTAAAAGAGAATGATAAAAAACATTTCAATATTCAGGATGGCAGCGGTCGTGATGACCTTCTGCAGCCTTATACTGACTTCTTGCAACGAGGTAAAGACAGAGGTCAAGGTACTCGATATTTCGATAAAGTACACTTCTGTCGAATCCGGCAAGGGACAGCAGTTCGTGAATGTAAAGTGCAGCGGTGACTGGACGCTGGCCTTGACATCTGAGCAGGGCGAGGTGGACTGGGCGAGACTCAGTGCGACGTCCGGTACAGGAGACAAGAGTAACGTCATCCTTTCGTATGATGTCAATGCAGGCGAGCTGGACCGAAGCCTGAAGATATATCTCGACAACGGGTCAAAGTCTGTTTATTGCGACTTCACGCAGCTCGGCTCCGGCAGGCATCCGGAAGATGATCCGGATACCGGTGGTGACAACGGCTCCGGTGGTGATGGCTCAGGAAATATCGACCTTGCCGCAACCGGCTGGCTTGAGCTTCCGGCTATGGATGATCCTGACCTGGGATATTATACGCATAGCTTCGAGATGGGTGGTAAAAGTTATCGTAACTACTCTTTCGGATGGAGTCAGGAGGATAGAGTGGCTCTTTGGGTGGCTTATCCGTTATGCAGGTTGTATACAAACGGAAGTGTCGGAAGAACCAATGAATGGGCGCTTGATCCGCTTCTTGGGGAGGATTCGGCAGCGCCGTTTGGTGGATATGCCGGCAGTTATGCGCGAGGTCACCAGCTTCCGTCCGCCGACCGTCAGTGCTGCTACGAGGCTAATGCCCAGACGTTCTACGGAACCAATATGACTCCTCAGCTCAATGCACACAATGAGAAAATCTGGGCAGATCTTGAGGCAAAGGTAAGAGGTTATGCCAATACATCCGATACGACATATGTCGTGACAGGTGTGATCGTAAGTCCTTCCAGCAAGAAGGAAAAGGATTCTTATGGCAATAGCGTGACTGTGCCGGATGCTTATTTCAAGGCAGTGCTGAAATACAGCAGGTCATCGACTCTCGGTACGTGGAATGCTGCAGCTTTCTATCTCGAGCACAGGGCTTATTCCGGTAATGTAGGAAAAGAACATTCAATGCCTGTAGATGAACTTGAGGAAATTACTGGACTCGACTTTTTCGTGAATCTCCCGGCGAAGATCGGTGAAGAGCAGGCTGCGAAACTGGAGGCAGCCGATCCAGCCCTATCTTCTGTATGGTGGTAAAAGACAATATGTTGCAGATGAAAAAAATATCGCTGATTTTTGCGGCATTGGTGCTTTTCTGCACTTATGCCCAGGCCCAGAAGGCCGAAAAGAACTATGTCATCGGATTCTACAACCTTGAGAATCTCTTTGACACCTACAATGATCCGGCAAAGAATGATGAAGAGTTCCTGCCGGAAGGAAAGAACAAATGGACCGAGGCCAAGTATCAGAAGAAACTTCAGAATATGGCCAAGGTCATCAGAACTATGAAGGAGGAAAACGGCGCCTGGCACGCTCTGCTCGGAGTTTCAGAGATCGAGAACCGTCTTGTACTTGAAGATCTCGTGATGGAGCCTCAGATCGCAGAGGCGAATTATCAGATCGTACATTATGACGGTCCGGACAGAAGAGGAGTGGATGTGGCATTGCTTTATAATCCTCAGGTCTTCACATTCCTTGACAGTGAGTCGATTCCTTTTACTTTCGAAGGCAGTTCCATTGATTGGATCCAGTCAAAGGAAGAAAGGGATTATTTCAGGACCCGTGATATCCTGATGGTGCACGGAACCATTGACGGGGAGCATTTCGCGATTTATGTAGCTCATCTTCCTTCACGTTCAGGCGGCAAGAAGGGTGGTAACCAGCTCCGAGACCGTGGCGGTGAGATTATGTATGAGCATTCAATGAAGATGCAGGAGAAATATCCGGGCATCAAGATCGTATGTATGGGTGATATGAACGACAATCCTACCGATCCTTCAATGGCTCAGTATCTTCACGGAAAGGAATATAAGGAAGACGTTACCGATGCGGATTTCTTCTCGCCTTTCACTTCTATGCTGAAGGCCGGCTTCGGTTCCCTCGCATATCAGGGCGTATGGAGCATATATGACCTTCTTCTGGTCAATAATGCCCTTGCAAATCCTCAGGAGGGCACTTTCGGTATCCGTCAGCTTCACAAGAAAGGCTATTACGGAAGAGTTTACAGTGCCAAGTTCCTGACTAACCAGAAAGGCCAGTACAAGGGTACACCTTTCAGGACATTCTCGAACGGTGCGTTCATCGGTGGCTATAGTGACCACTATCCGACTTATATTGTAATAACAAAATAAATATGATAAAGAAAGTACTATTATTCATTGCAGCAGTCCTATGCTCTGTGTCTCTTTTCGCTCAGGAAAGTGACTTCGGAGGAGTTAAGGGTACGGTAGTGAACCGTGCCGGAAGGGCACCGATTGCTGATGCGGCATTGACTCTCTCGCAGAACGGCAAGACAGTCATTGACGCTGTTTCGGATGCGGACGGAAAGTTCCTCATAGAGAATCTTCCGAATGGCATCTATGATATGACCATCAAGGCTCCGGGCTTTCTGGATGCCACAGTTAATGTTACTGTCGAAGGTTATGTGAAGGATCTTATCTTTGTAGGTATGGTCATCGAACAGGTCGTGACAGAAGTAGATGATTCGAATTTCGCTGACTTCGATATGGATGACTCAGGCTTCGAAGATTCACCGTCAATCCTCTTTGATTCCAACGACCCCTTCACCAACATCGCCAGCTTCGGCTTCAGCAACATCCGTTTCAAGAACAGAGGATATACTTCTGAGTCTCAGGATGTTTACCTCAGTGGAATCAGAATGAACGATGCCATCACAGGTTACTCTCCGTTCTCTCTCTGGAGCGGTCTCAATGAGGCTATGCGAAGCAAGGAGACCACAGTAGGTAACGAGGTGTCTGATTATGGCTATGGTGGATACAACGGTGTGACCAATATCCACGCAATGCCTTCGAATGTGCGTACAGGATGGCGTTTCAGCGCACTGACCAACAGTGCTCTCTACCGTCTTCGTCTGATGGCTACATACGCTTCAGGTGAGCTTGACAACGGCTGGTCGTATGCATTCAACGTCTCTGCCCGCCTCGGTGGAAACGATTGGGTGAAAGGCGTTTATTACCGTAACTTCGCATATTATGCAGGTGTGGAGAAGAAGTTCGGAGACATTCACAGAATCGGTCTCGTGACTTTCGCAGCTCCGGGACAGCGTGGCGCTCAGAATGCTTCTACTCAGGAAGTTTACAATATGATGGGCGACAATATGTATAACTCCAACTGGGGTTATCAGAACGGCAAGGTGCGTAATGCACGTGTGCGCAAGACATTCGAGCCTGTGACCATCCTTAAGTATACTGTTACTCCTTCAGACAATCTCGAAGCAACTGCAGCCTTGCTCTGGAGAACCGGTAAGAACGGCTACACAGCTATGGACTGGTATGATGCTCCGGATCCGCGTCCTGACTATTACCGCAACCTTCCGAGCTATTACTGGATGGATGATCCTGACTATGGCCGTCAGAATGGTGAAAAGGCAGCTTGGGCACAGTATGCCTGGGAAGAGAACATTCCTGAGTATGCCCATCTGAACTGGGACCGTCTTTATAATGTCAACTGGAACAGTTATGACGAGGTCGGAATGCGTCGCTCGAAGTATGTGATCGAGGAGCGTCGTGTCGATCAGAACGACATCCAGTTCAATACATCCATCAAATACAGTGCGCCAAGATATTTCACTTTCGCCGGAGGTATGACCTTCAGATGGAACAGGACTGAGTATTACAAGAAGCTCGATGACCTTCTTGGTGGTGATTACTATCTCAATATCGACCAGTTCGCGGAGCGTGACTTCGCATCTTCTCCTGGAATGGTGCAGAACGACCTGGACTATTATCTGGCAAACGGATATGCGCAGGTGCTCAGGAAGGGTGACAAATATGGCTATGACTATTACGCAAACGTGTTTGATGAAAAGATCTGGGGCTCGTTCGCCTTTGACTTCGGTGGATTCAAGGCAAATCTTGCACTCGAGGGCGGATATAATCAGTTCTGGAGAGAAGGTTTGGTAAGAAAGGGACTCTTCCCTGGTCTGGATGACAACGGCAATGAAATCGTCGTAGGAGACAAGGTCCTGACTACATATGACGCCAAGGGTGATCCGATTACATCGAAGGGTAATTCAGAAATTCCAGACTTCCTTACATACTCTGCAAAGCTTGGTCTTCAGTATCACTTCAACGGTGGCCATCGCATCTATGCGAACGGTGCTTACTTCAATGATGCTCCGACATTCTCGCAGTCATTCATCTCTCCACGTACTAGAAATACTCTTGTTCCAAACCTCGAGACCCAGAAGACTATGTCTGCTGACATCAACTATCAGTTCAGCAATAACGGATACAATGTGCGCGTGACAGGATTCTGGACCAAGATAATGGACCAGACTGATATGATGAGCTTCTATGATGACTCTCAGAACTCGTTTACAAACTTCGCGATGAGCGGCATCGACCAGCGCCATATGGGTATCGAACTGGGAGTTCAGATTCCTCTTCCTGTGCAGGGACTCTCTCTTCAGGGAGCTCTGAGCTGGGGTGAATATATTTACACTTCGACTCCTCGTATGACCCAGACAGTTGATAACAGTGCCGAAGTCGTTCACGACAATGCACAGGTGCCGTATTGGGCAAGTCATCCTGTCTACAAGAAGTACACTGATGACTTCGGTGCTGTGGTTTATGAGACAGATGCGGATGGAAACTATATTGTCGAGAAGAATCAGAAGCATTATGTTCCTTCTACTCCTCAGCTTGCTGCCGATCTCGGCCTCAAATACCGCACGAACTCATATTGGTTCTTCGAACTTCACGGTCAGTATTTTGCCAATTCATACCTTGATATGAACCCTGGCTATAGAACAGACCTTGCTGTAAATGGCCCTGACGGAGTCTTCACACCTGTCGAAGTAGAGTATATGGCTGCTCAGGAGAAGTTCGATCCTGTATTCCTGCTTAATGCAAGCATCGGAAAGTCCTGGTACATCGACCGCAAGTACAATTTCGGATTCTCTATGAATATCCAGAATATCACCAACAACAAGTGGGTGAAGACAGGTGGATATGAGCAGACCCGTCTCATTGACAGCGAGAGTGCAGAGAGATTCTACCGTTTTGACTCGAAGTACTTCTATATGCAGGGACTTAACTATATGTTGAACCTCTATTTCAGATTCTAGTCCATAATGAAAAGAATATATACGATAATATTGACGGCAGCGGTTCTCTTCGCAGGATGCGAGGAGTTCCAGCCGGTCTTCACCGGCAAGTACCCTGCCCCTCAGGACCAGCTTATATACACAGATGCCGACTTTGGAAAATTTACTCCGATCGCTGATGTGAAGCAGATGTATAAGGACAATGGCAACAAACCTTACGACATCACAAAGCATTGTGTGATAAAGGGACAGATAATCACTTCTGACCAGACCGGCAACATCTACAAGAGCTTCTATATCCAGGATGAGACCGGTGGTATTGAGATCAAGATAGGAAAGAGCGGACTTTATAACGACTATAAGGTGGGTCAGTGGATATATGTCGACTGTACAGACCTTACTGTCGGAAGCTACGAAGGTATGCTCCAGATCGGATACAAGGATGAGACAGGAGAATATGAGACAGCCTATCTCGAGCATTCAGCTATCATTGACCAGCACGTGTTCAAGGGAGCAATGGCAGCAGATGACGAACTCGTAAAGCCTGTGACTATTGCCGGTAATCAGATATATGAGGAGAAGTATCTCGGAACACTCGTGACCATCGAAGGCTGCAAGTATTCCAATAAAATCTTCCTTATCGGTTATATCGACCCAAACATCGTAAAGGAATCGGACAAGAAGTCTAACTGGAACCGTTTCTTCCTCGATGATGAGGATGGACATAACTGGGGAATTACATCCTGGGCAATGTCTGAAAGTCTTTTCAAGCAGCACGTGGACAATGGTGACTTCGATTCTGCTGTAATGAATGACGGCGTGACAATAGGTGAGCGCAAGCACCTGATCAAGCCTCAGCCATACACTATGAACCAGTTCTTCGAAATGCCGGGTCTTTCCGGAAACAGGAAGTATCTTCAGGTCCGCTCAAGCGGATATGCAAGATGGTCTGATGTGAACATTCCGGAACCGGTCCTTGATGGCCAGGAAACAGTGACCTTTACAGGCGTGCTTACAAAGTTCGAGGCTGATATGCAGTTCACACTCATCGACCTCAGCGGCGTGAAGAAGGCAGACGGAACACCTTGGTACAATCAGTAAATCATTATCCCCGGTTTGTCCGGGGATCTTTTAAATAATCAACAATGAAGAAATTATTTTTTACATTTTCAGTTATTATGGCAGCAGTATCCTGCACCACAAAGAATCCGTTCCTCACTCAGTGGAACACTCCATACGGCATTCCTGACTTCACTCAGATTCAGGAAAGTCATTACATTCCTGCCATTGAAGCCGGTATAGCTCAGCAGCAAAGCGAAATCGAGGCAATCATCGCCAATACCGATGCTCCTACTTTTGCAAATGTAGTGGAGGCTTATGAGCGCTCAGGAGCCATCCTTGACCGCGTTTCATTGGTTCTTTTCAATGTGTCGGAGTCTGATGCGACCGAGTCTCTTCAGAAGATAGTGGAGCAGGCTCTTCCGCTCATCTCGGTTCACAGTGACAATATCTTTATGAATCCGGGCTTCTTCCAGAAGGTAGATGTCCTCTACAAGGATATTGACAATCTTGGCCTGAACCAGGAGCAGAGAATGACTCTCAAGAATCTCCACAATGCTTTTGTAAAGAACGGTATTGCCCTCGGAGAGGCCGAGCAGGCACGTATGCGTGAGATCAATATGGAACTTTCCTCACTCTCGAATACCTTCGGAAACAACCTCCTTGCAGAGAACAATGCATTCGCAGAGGAATTCGGAGTGTCAATCTCGGAGTACGGCGAGGCAATGGCTGCCACAGAGGACCGCGCTACCCGCGAGAAAATGTTCAAGGCATACGCTTCACGCGGTAACAATGGCAATGAGTATGATAATAAGGACCTGATGGTCAAGATGATGGCCCTCCGTATCGAGAAGGCTAATCTTCTTGGTTACGAGAATCCTGCACAGATGATCCTTGCGGACAAGATGGCTGGAAATCCTGAGACAGTGGATACATTCCTTGCAAGCATTATGGCTCCTGCAGTAGCTAAGGCAAAGGAGGAAATTGCAGATATGCAGGTGTTTATGGATGAGGATATCAAGGCAGGTCTTCTTCCTGCCGGCAGCAGTATCGAGCCTTGGGACTGGGCATACTATACTGAGAAGGTGCGCAAGGCTAAATACGCCCTTGACGAGGAGCAGACTAAGCCATATTTCCAGATGGAGAACGTACGTCAGGGTGTGTTCGACCTTACTACAAAACTTTGGGGACTCCAGTATGAGAAACTTGAGGATATTCCTGTATATCACGAAGATGTCGAGGGTTTCAAGGTTACAGATGCTGACGGTTCTCTCATCGGAATCATCCTCACAGACTACTTCCCGCGCAGCACCAAGAGAGGCGGTGCCTGGATGACCAACTTTGTCAATCAGGAGATTGTTGACGGAGTCGAGGTCCGTCCGGTGATCGTGAACGTAGGTAACTTCGCAAAGCCAACAGCTGACAAACCTTCACTCCTTACACTTGATCAGGTGGAGACTCTCTTCCACGAGTTCGGACACGCTCTTCACGGACTTCTCACCCAGTGTACATACAAGAGTGTGAGCGGAACCTCGGTTGCCCGTGACTTCGTGGAGCTTCCTTCACAGATTATGGAGAACTGGGCATTCCAGAAAGAGGTCCTTGCTGACTATGCACGTCATTACCAGACAGGTGAGGTGATTCCTGACTCTCTTGTAGCGAAGATCGAAGCTGCAGCCAATTTCAACCAGGGCTTTATGACTACCGAACTTACAGCGGCATCTATCCTTGATATGAAATGGCACGAGCTTACATCTGCAGATGGTCTTGATCCTATGGCTTTCGAGGCACAGGCTTGCGCAGAGATGGGGCTTATCGACGAGATCATCCCACGCTACCGCAGCACATATTTCGCACATATCTTCAGCGGCGGATACAGTGCCGGCTACTACAGCTACCTCTGGGCTGAGGTCCTCGACAAGGATGCCTTCGAACTCTTTATGCAGAAGGGTATCTTCGATAAAGAGACAGCAATGTCATTCCGTCGCAATGTCCTCGAAATGGGTGGCAGTGACGAGCCGATGGATCTCTACCGCCGTTTCCGTGGTGCAGATCCAGACGCCGGAGCTCTTCTCCGTGGACGCGGACTTTAAAATTACTGACCGATATATAGGTGACGTGCCACCCCCGGCTAGGGGGTGCCTCCCATCGGGAGGCGGGGGTCACCGGTATATCGGTCAGTAATTTTAAAATCAGTATATTATCCTTGTTTCTTTGTCTGCTTCTTTGAGGCGGCCTTACGGGCCTTGCGCTTGGACTCTTGTATTGCCTTGCGGACCTTCTCCTTCCGTGCTGCCTTATTGATGCCGACAGTCACATTGTCAAATGATCCGTCTTCTCCTTTTATAAAGGATGTGCCACGGCCGTGCTCGTAATCTATGCGATCATATACTCTTTCCTCAAGACCGCTTTCAATAAGTTCATAATCAAGGAGTTTTTGCTCGAGATTGGTCTTCTTGACCTTGATGCGGACCGGATCGCCGAGGTTATATACGATGCCTGTGCGCTTACCCACGAGACGATAATGGTCGGCGTCGAACTCGAAGAAATCGCTGCGTATGTCGCGTAAAGGAACCATACCTTCGATCTTGGTTGGCTCGATCTCCACATACATTCCCCACTCGGTAAGTCCGGAAATGTTTCCTCCGAATGTATATCCGACCTTGTCCTGCATAAACTCTACAAGCTTGTATTTGATGCTTGCACGTTCAGCCTCAGCTGCTACGATCTCTCTCTCGGAAGCGTGCTTGCAGAGCTTGTCGTATGTCTCCTGCTTTGCAGACGGACCACCTGCAAGATACTCTGCAAGGAGTCTGTGCACAAGCATATCCGGATAGCGTCGGATAGGAGATGTGAAATGAGTGTAATATTTGAATGCAAGTCCGTAGTGGCCAAGGTTCTCCGTATCATATCGTGCCTTTGCCATTGTCCTGAGAGAGAGGAGTTCTATTGCATTGTATTCCGGAGTGTCCTTCGCTGCAATAAAGAGATTGTTCAGTTCCTTTGAAATCTCCTTTCCTGTAGTGGTCGGACCCATACGGTAGCCGAAATTGCCTATGAAATTGCGCAGATTCTCGAGCTTTTCCTGATTTGGCTCGTCGTGGACACGGTAGACGAAGGTCTTGGCCTGCTTGCGCCCCTTGGCCGGCGCATCACCCACCCCCTTGCATCCGGTAGCGACAAATTCAGCGACAGTGCGGTTGGCCAGAAGCATAAACTCTTCTATGAGCCAATTGGCTTCCTTTGTAACCTTTTGATATACATTGACCGGGCGGCCTTTTTCATCGACCTCGACCTTCATTTCAGGACGGTCGAAATTGATTGCTCCGGCAGCGAATCTTTTCTTGCGGAGTTTCGTCGCCAGGCTGTGAAGGGTCAGGACAGCCTCAACGATTTCTCCCGGTACTCCCTCGTGCGCGGCCTTAGGCTCATCGATTATCGCCTGTGCCTCTTCGTATGCAAAGCGGAAGTCTGAATAAATGACAGTCTTGCCGAATCTCTGACTTACGATACGGCCGAGAGGAGTCATTTCGAATACAGCCGAGAAGGTCAGCTTCTCCTCATTCGGACGGAGCGAACAGAGCTTGTTGCAGAGCTTTTCAGGAAGCATCGGCACTGTCCTGTCCACCAGATATACTGAAGTTCCACGTTCCTGAGCCTCTTTATCCACTACGGAACCTGGTCTTACATAATGGGTTACATCAGCTATATGTACTCCGATCTCGAAGTTCCCGTTTTCGAGTTTTCTGAATGAAAGAGCATCGTCGAAATCTTTTGCATCAGCTGGATCGATGGTGAAAGTCAGCACATTGCGGAAGTCTTCACGCCCTTTCAGATCCTCAGCTGTTATCTCCTCGGAGATCTGGTCTGCAGCATTGGCAACCTCTGATTCGAAACGGTATGGAAGCGCATATTCCGCCAGAATAGCGTGCATCTCGGTGTCATTTTCACCAGGTTCGCCGAGCACATCCACGATATGTCCTCGTGGAGACATTTCGCTGCGAGGCCAATCATCCACCACAGCAGCCACCTTCATTCCTGAACGTACTGTAAGTTCCTGACGGCCATAACCATCCTCACCTAACTCATATACCCTGTGGATGGCGTATAATTCTTCCGAAACGGGTTTCAGATAGCCGGTCTCATCCTTAGGTTCAGCCATTGACTGACTCTTGACCTTATGCCTGCGGTAGCGTTCACGGTCTGTTTCCGTGAAAGGAATCGTGATGTCGTATGGCATAAAACGGCTCTGCATAAGCACCCAGGCCTGATTGCCCACCACGTGCAGGATTCCGATGAACGGTCTTGGAGACCTCTCTATTATCTCCACCACCTCGCCCTCACGGCGCTGCTTGTCGAGTTTCTCCCTTGTCACAGCCACACGTACAGTATCTCCGTGCAGTGCTCCCCTTGTCTTGGAAGCCTTTACGAACACATCATCATCTTCTCCTTCTATGATTATGAATGCATAACCCTCTCTGGTCATCTGCACCCTGCCCGTTACCTGTGGGAAAACCTTCTTCTCCTTCTTTCCGCGACCCCTTCCGCGATAATTCTTCTTTCTTGCCATATGCTAGTTCTTTTCTTTCGAAAGCACAAATAAGACAGTTTCCGTGCTTTCGACGCTGTTTTTTGTATTCAAAAGCATAAAATAGTCACTTTTCCTGCTTTCGACTTAAGTTATTTTATTCTGACATCCACATACACCGGAAGATGGTCCGAGGCTGTGCGGACATCAGCTGATTCAAGCTCCGTACATACCTCGGTCTTCACTACCTCATATTCAGCACGGTTCTTCAGCGCCAATATATAATCAATGCATTTTCGTGGATTGTCCGCCGGATATGTAGGAGAGGTCTCTGAAAGAACCGTCCAATCTTGGGAAAGCATAGCAAGTGTCGGGCTGTCCGGCACTGCGTTGAAGTCTCCGCATAGGAAAACCGGTTTGCGCGAACGACGGTAACGGCTCCTCAGCTCTTCTGTGACTATCCGTGCCTGCTCCATCCTCACATCTTCATTCTTATGATCCAGATGCACGGCAGCCATCACATATTCCGAAGTTTCTGCTACCACACATACCCTTGGCTCATATCCTTCTCCCTTCGGAAGTTTTATCCCGAAACTTTTCCCTATACTCCCGGAATCTGCAACTCCTATTCCGTAAGCACCTCCAGCCCAAGACATTGCGGACCCGAAACGAAATGACCAGGAGCCTGCTTCTCCTGAGAGGACCTTGGTGAAATCCTCGAGCTGAAAAGTCCCGTGACGACGGTTGCAGCTGTCCAGTTCACAAAGAACTATGGCATCCGCAGCCATTTCCTGCATCATATTTGCTATATCCTGCAGACTATCGTGATACTTGGAAAATACACCGACATTGTATGCAACTATCCTCCTGATGCCTCCGGTTTTTTCCGGATTTGCAGCCGGCCGACTGTCGCCTGTTCTCGCAAGGGAGGAAACAGCAGCTATGCAGAATAAAAATATACAGACAATGCACTTCTTCATATCATTCACACGGATTTATCCACACAAATATAAATAGAAAATTGTATCTTTGCGCCGCAAATTTGTCATTCTGAGCTAATGCGAAGAATCTTTTGATGAAAATGTTTAAAAATATATAGAAATGGACAAGAAAGTTCTACTTATGATCCTCGACGGATGGGGCGAGGGAAGACAGGATGAGTCTAATGTCATCTATGCACAGGGAGCGCCTTATATCGAGTCGCTTCGCAAACAGTATCCAATGAGCACACTCAAGGCTTGCGGCGAGGCCGTAGGTCTTCCTGAGGGCCAGATGGGTAACTCTGAGGTAGGTCACCTCAATCTTGGTGCAGGTCGCGTGGTTTATCAGGACCTCGTGAAGATCAATATCGCAGCACGTGAGCACAAGTTCCTCCAGAACCCGCAGATCAAGGCTGCATACGACTATGTAAAGGCCAATAACAAGCAGCTCCACCTTATGGGACTTGCTTCAATGGGTGGAGTCCACAGCTCGCTCGAGCACGTTTATGAGTTCCTCAACGTGGCTAAGGAATATGGTCTCGAGGATGTATTCGTACATTGCTTTATGGACGGTCGTGACACTGACCCTAAGAGCGGAAAGGGCTTCGTTGAAGGTCTTGAGGCTGAAATGGCAAAGTCAACAGGAAAGGTGGCTTCAGTCTGCGGCCGTTTCTACGCTATGGACCGTGACAAGAGATGGGAGCGTGTGAAGGAAGCTTACGATATGCTCGTAGAAGACAAAGGCACATACGCAACTTCTGCTACTGAGGCTATCCAGGCATCTTACGACGAGGGAGTTACCGATGAGTTCATCAAGCCTATAGTGATCACAAACGCTGAGGGTCAGCCGCTTACAAAGATTCAGGAAGGCGACGCTGTAATCTTCTTCAACTTCCGTAACGACCGTGCCCGTGAGCTCACAGCTGTCCTCACACAGCAGGATATGCCGGAGTTCGGAATGAAGACTCTTCCTCTTTACTTCTGCTGCCTTACTCCATATGATGCATCATTCACCGGAGTTCACATCCTTTTCGACAAGGAGAACGTGCAGGAGACCCTTGGTGAGGTGGTTTCGAAGGCAGGCAAGAACCAGCTCCGTATCGCTGAGACTGAGAAGTACGCTCACGTGACATTCTTCTTCAACGGTGGTGCAGAGTCTCTCTTCGAGAACGAGGACCGTATCCTCGTGAACTCTCCTAAGGTAGCTACCTATGACCTCCAGCCGGAAATGAGTGCACCGGAGGTGACCGAGAAGCTCGTCGAGGCTATCAATACAGGCAAGAACGATCTGATCATCCTCAACTTCGCCAATGGTGATATGATCGGTCATACAGGTATCTATGAGGCTATCCGCAAGGCAGTTACAGCTGTCGACGGATGTGTTGAGAAGGTAGTGGAAGCTGCAAAGGCACAGGGCTACACCGTACTCATCACAGCTGACCACGGTAATGCCGATTACGCTGTAAACGAGGACGGAACTCCAAACACGGCTCACTCTCTCAATGATGTTCCTTTCATCGTAGTGAACGCTGGTGACGAGGTGAAGGAGGTGAAGGACGGAAAGCTCGCTGACGTAGCTCCTACCATCCTCAAGCTTATGGGTATCGAGCAGCCAGCCGCAATGACAGGCCAGCCGCTTATCTAATCCGGTACTTTGTAAAGATAATGACAGCCAGCGAGAATCTCAACTCGCTGGCTGTCATTGCTTTATGTCGTCCACGTGCTCCCCGGAGTGCAGCACGTGGATTGCATATTTCAATCAATATCAAGAATTTAGGCTCCTTTGTGGAGAACATATGTCGATTATTGCTATATTTGTCTGATACGGTTAACAGACATAATTATGAAACACTTTTTACACATTATTGTCCTTCTTTCATTGTTTGCCGCATCGGCCTGTGACCCGGTAGAACAGCAGCCTCAGCAGGAAGACAAAATCTCTTTAAGTTCAAAAGAGGCAAAGATCGACTATCAGGAGCAGATATTGAAGATTACAGTGACATCTTCGGGCATATGGACACTCACAGGCAGCTATGATTGGGCGGTACCATCTGTCAAAACAGGAAAAAACGGAGATATTGTTTCAATTGCCGTGACAAAAAATACATCCGGAAACGAAAGGTGCGGAGCATTCACATTCCGTAGCGGAAAAGCGGAAGCGGCATATTCCATAACACAGCAGACAGGTCAGGACGAGCCTCAGCAGCCTGAGGAACCAGAAAACCCGGAAACTCCTGATACTCCGGACAGACCGATGGATCCCGACAGACTCTCCGGCACAGTCATAGGCTCCACATATTCTGTGGATTACAACAATGGCAATGCGAAATCGACTACCGTCAATACAAAAGACAATGTATTCGACGGCAAATACGATACATTCTTCGCTTCGTACGACCGTTCACGCACCTGGGTGGGACTTGATCTGGGGGAGAAGCACATCATCACCAAAGTGGGCTGGTCACCTCGTGTAGATCAGCAGCACCGCGTGGAGCTTGCCCTTTTCGAGGGTGCCAACGAGCCTGATTTCAGTGACGCTCTTCCTATCTGGATAGTCAGGGAACCGGGTGTGAACAGGACAATGCATTATGCGGACATCACCTGCAGCAGGGGATTCAGATATGTCCGTTATGTATCTCCTAATGACGTACGATGCAACCTCGCTGAACTTGAATTCTACGGATACGCTGGAGAAGGAAACGACTCCCAGCTCTATCAGCTGACCAATCTCCCGACCGTGGTGGTGAATATTGCGGACGGAGAAGAAGTCATCGAAAAGGAGAAGAATCTGATAAGTAATGTGTATATCATATCAGGAAACGGAACGGACTTGTTATCGACAAGCGGTACAGAGATCCGTGGAAGAGGAAATGCCAGCTGGGATTTCCCAAAGAAGCCTTACAGACTCAAATTCGATGAAAAGCAGAGTCCTCTGGGAGCACAGGCTTCAGCAAAGAAATGGACACTCCTGAGCAATTACGGTGACAAGACCCTGATGAGAAATATGCTTGCTTTCGAAGTCAGCCGCAGGGTGGGACTCAGCTACACCCCATTCTGCTACCCGGTGGATCTGATCATAAATGGCGAATACAGAGGCTGTTATCAGCTTTGCGACCAGGTAGAGGCGGCTAAGGGAAGAGTGGATGCAAAGGACGGATATCTTGTTGAAATCGATGCATATGCTTATGGCGAGGATGTGTGGTTCAGCTCGGCCAGAGGCACTCCTGTCACCATCAAGCACCCAGACGAAGACGAAATAACCCAGGAGCAGAGAAGCTTCATCAATGATTATTTCAATCGGATGGAGGAAGCGGTGTTTGCATCGGACTATACCGACGAGACCGAAGGATACCGTAAATATCTGGATCTGGACAGTTTCCTCAAGAACTTCATTGTGGGAGAATTTGCAGGAAATACTGACACTTACTGGAGCGTTTATATGTATAAGGATGCTGCAGAAGGAAAGCTTTACACAGGCCCGGTATGGGACTACGACCTTGCATTCGAAAACGATTACAGAACCTATCCTATAAACAATCTCTGGGACTATATCTACGCTTCCAAAGGTTCGGTTGCAAGTGAGGCCATAAGACAGATGGTAAGCAGGATCGTCAAGGAAGATCCTCAGGCCAAGGCAAGGCTGATCGAGCTGTGGGAAGCAGCCTGCAATGAAGGTGACCTGAAGAATCTTTCTGCCGTTGCGGATCAGAATGCGGAATTGCTTCAGGAGGCCCAGGAATTGAATTTCAAGAGATGGAAGATCCTGAACCAGTATGTGCATATGAATTTCCAGGCACTTGGCTCATATGATAAGGAGGTGCAGACTGTAAAGAATTACATTGATGGCCGCCTTGAAAAATTTGACGAACTTATAAGACGATAGAAAAATGCGTTACCTGACATTATTGTTCACCGCAGCAGTCCTGCTAGGATGCTCGGTAAAAGAGGATTTCACCCGGTATGTAGATCCGAAGATCGGCAGCGGAGGGCACGGACACGTATTCGTAGGAGCCAATGTGCCTTTCGGTATGGTACAGCTTGGCCCGACCAGCATCCCTCAGGACTGGGACTGGTGCTCCGGCTACCACGACAGTGATTCGACCGTCATCGGATTCTCTCACACACATCTTAGCGGTACGGGAATCGGAGATCTTTTCGATATTACAGTGATGCCTGTGACCGGAAACGATCTCACTTATGCGCGTGGAAAGGAAAACGATCCTCAGTCAGGCCTCTGGTCATATGCAGACCGCACTGAAGAGGTGGCAAGGCCTGGCTATTACAGCGTGCCTTTGACACGTTACGGTGTGACTGCCGAGCTCACAGCGACTGACCGCGTGGGTATGCACAGGTATACCTTTCCTGCATCGGATGAAGCGGGTATTGTCATTGACCTTATGAACGGAGGATGCTGGGACAGACCGACTGATACATTCATAGAGCCTTGGGGGGACAATGCAGTCAGGGGTTACAGATATTCAAGAGGATGGGCAGACAATCAGAAGATATATTTCTACGCAGAGTTCTCGAAGCCGTACAGGGATCTGGGAATACATAGCATAGATTATAAGCCTTACTATGCGAAAGCTGACTTCAACACCCGGAGCGGAGAACAGATTCTGATGAAGGTGGCATTGTCGCCTGTCAGTATGGAAAATGCGTACGAAAATATGCAGGCGGAGCTTCCGGGATGGGATTTCGACGAAACGGTAAAGCAGGCAGAAACTGCCTGGAATGACGAGCTTGGAAGGATTCGTATAGAGACAAAGGACGAGGATGCCCTAAAGATTTTCTATACTGCATTGTACCATTCGATGATTGCCCCTTCCACATTCAGTGACATCGACGGAAGCTACCGTGGGGCGGACGGCCAATCTTACGAAGACCCTGGTCATCAAATGTATACGACATTCTCACTGTGGGATACCTACCGCGCAGCAATGCCTCTTTGCAGCATATTCCAGAACGAAAGATATGTAGATTTCATCAATACGATGCTCGATATATACAAGAAGCAGGGCAAGCTCCCGGTATGGCACCTTCACGGATGCGAGACTAATTGTATGGTGGGCAATCCCGGCATTCCACCGGTAGCCGATGCCATTGTCAAAGGTTTCGAAGGCATCGACTATGGACTGGCTTTCGAAGCGATGAAGGCATCGGCACTCAGACCTGACAGAGGCCAGAACTACCGTATGGAATACGGATATATCCCTTTTGACCTGTTCAATGAATCAGTGGCTTATGATCTTGAATATGCCCTCGCTGACGGAGCATTGGCCAATGCAGCCAAGGTCCTAGGTCGCGAAGAGGAATATCAATATTTCCTCGACCGCAGCAAGTCATACCGGCAGTTGTACGATCCTCAGCTGAGGTTCATCAGGGGCAAGGACAGCAAGGGTGATTTCCGCAAGGATTACAGTCCGTTCTACTCGTCTCACCGCGCAGATGATTATTGCGAAGGCAATGGCTGGCAATACACCTGGCTCGTACCTCACGATTTAGAGGGGCTGATGGATTGCTTCGGCAGCAAGGATGCCTTCCTTGAGAAACTGGACTCGCTTTTCATCGTTCCGTCAGTCATTGAAGGAGAGGAAGTTTCACCGGACATTTCCGGTCTGATAGGGCAATATGCACACGGAAACGAGCCAAGCCACCATATCCTGTATTTCTATACAATGGCCGGACAGCCTTGGAAGACTGCTGAAAAGGTGCGTGAAGTGCTTTCTACCCTCTACAGCAGCAGACTTGACGGTCTTTCCGGAAATGAAGATGTCGGTCAGATGTCAGCCTGGTACATCCTTTCTTCACTGGGATTCTATCAGGTAGAACCGGGAAGTGACCGCTATTGGCTGGGAAGTCCTTTGTTCGACAAGGCATCGATAAAGGTCGGTACGGACAGCAAAGGCCACGACATCATATTCAATGTCATTGCAAATAACAACAGCGAGCAGAACAGGTACATCCAGAGAGTTACCCTCAACGGCGAAGAATATAAAAAAGGATATATTGTACATAAGGATATTGTCCGCGGCGGAGACCTTGTCCTGAATATGGGACCCGAACCGGCAATCTGGTATTGATCATTGTCATTCTGAGCGCCAGCGAAGAATCTGTTGTTGATATGAAAAAACTGATAATATTGGGCTTCATCTGCCTTCTGACGGCTTGCAGCCACGAAAAGCCCGAAATGGTATCCGACCCGGTGGAATATGTTTCCACACTCACCGGAACCCTTTCACACCACGCTTTCTCCACCGGAAACACTTATCCGGCAATTGCCCTGCCCTGGGGTATGAATTTCTGGACCCCGGTCACAGGAAAAATGGGTGACGGCTGGGCTTATCGTTATGACCAGAATATCATACGAGGTCTCAAGCAGACTCATCAGCCGTCTCCGTGGATAAACGATTACGGTCAGTTTGCGATTATGCCGGTAAGAGATGCTGCATATGTCGATGAGAACTCCCGCGCCAGCTGGTTTTCCCATAAGAGCGAAACTGCAAAGCCATATTATTATCAGGTCTATCTGGCTGACCACGATATAAATGCAGAAGTAAGTCCTACAGAAAGAGCTGCTGCATTTGTGTTTACGTATCCGGAAAGCGAAACCTCCGGTGTAGTCATAGATGCATTCGACAAAGGCTCATACATAAAGGTCATTCCGGAAAAGAATGCAGTCATAGGCTATACCACCAAAAATAGCGGAGGCGTTCCGGACAATTTCAGGAACTGGTTCGTGCTGAAGTTTGATAAAGATATAGAGAACTGGACATTATACGACGGAGCCGACAATCCAAGTCCGCTTGCAGAAGAGCTTGAAGGCAACCGCATCATCGCCTCTGTCTGTTTCAAGACCGTCCGCGGAGAAAAGGTCGGAATGAAAGCCGCATCTTCGTTCATTTCATTGGAACAGGCCTGGAGGAATTTCGAGGAAGTGGAGAAATTGACATTCGAGCAAGTGAAGGAGGCGGCCAAAGAACGCTGGAACGAGGTTCTGGGACGCATAGAGGTCGGAGGCGGCACGACAGACCAGCATCGTACTTTCTACTCCTGCCTGTATCGTAGCCTGCTTTTCCCACGCAAATTCTATGAGATCGATGCAGAAGGAAAACCTTTGCACTACAGCCCTTACAACGGACAGATCTGCGACGGTTACCTTTATACCGACACTGGATTCTGGGATACCTTCCGAGCGTTGTTCCCTTTATTGAATCTTGTATATTCTTCTGTGAATCAGGAAATTCAGCAGGGATTGGCCAATATTGCCAGAGAAAACGAATTTCTGCCGGAATGGGCAAGTCCGGGACATCGTGGCTGTATGGTAGGCAATAATTCAGCGTCTGTCGTCGCGGATGCCATTCTCAAAGGAATCACGCCTGAAGAAGACTGGCAGACCCTTTATGACTGCATCGTTTATGGCACGGAGCACGTTCATCCGGAAATAAGTTCTACCGGACGTCTGGGACACGAATATTACAATACCATCGGCTACATTCCATACAATGTCGGGATCCACGAAAGCGTAGCCCGTACCCTCGAATATGCTTACAATGACTGGTGCATCCTCCAATTGGCCCGCAAGCTAGGGCGTCCGGACGATGAAATCGCCAGATGGGAAGCCCGGTCGAACAATTGGAAGAATGTATTCGACCCTTCGCATAATCTGATGCGAGGCCGCAATGCTGACGGCAGTTTCCAGGAACCTTTCAGTCCTTACAAATGGGGCGGGGCTTTCACTGAAGGAAATGCCTGGCATTACACCTGGTCGGTATTCCACGATGTCGAAGGGCTGATGGAAGCAATGGGCGGACGCAAGGAATTCACCGCAATGCTTGATTCGGTATTTGTGGTTCCTCCGGTTTATGACGACAGCTACTACGGCTACCGCATCCACGAAATTACCGAAATGCAGGTGGCGGATATGGGCAATTACGCCCACGGAAACCAGCCTGCACAACATATGATATATCTGTATGATTGGGCAGGAGAGCCTCGCAAGGCACAGAAACGCATCCGCGAAGTAATGGACAGGCTCTACAGCAGCGCTCCTGACGGATACTGTGGAGACGAGGACAACGGACAGACCTCAGCCTGGTATGTATTCTCTGCGATGGGATTCTATCCTGTCTGCCCGGCTTCAGACAGATACGCCATCGGAAGGCCGTATTTCCCACGAATGAAACTGCATCTGGAAAATGGCAATGTGCTGAATATCAATGCGTCTGCTGCAGGTAGTACTGATGGTTCAATGGGAACATACATCAAGGATATCGCCCTCGGAGGCCGCAAATGGAAGGAAAATTTCCTACGCCACGAAGATATTGTCAAGGGCAATACACTGGAATTCACGATGGAAGATTGACAGAACTGATCATATTCCGGCTATGTTATCTTATCTTTTATGAAATATTGTGCCGATACGCAAATATTGATTATGTTTGCAGAAAAGACATCGTAATGGAAAGACAGATATTGCAGTGCACAGAAGATATGCTTGACATTGTGGCTGAGGGCAGATATAATCTGGATGCTCAGGCGAGGGCATACGACCTTATGGAAGTTCTGATGGAACTTTATGACGGAATTCCGATTCCGGAGAACCTGAGTGAAGCTGCTGCACGGTTCTGTTGCGTGTATGAAGAAAATGCAGCGATATTGTCTTTGTCATTTGATCCTTCTGCCTTGAAGGAGGAAGCTGCTGAAAGGCTCAAACCTTTTGAGGAAGCCTGTAATGAGGCACGCTTCGAGGCAGCTGCGGCTGCATCCCTCCACGAGTTTGCAAAAGAAGTCTTTGAAATCTGGCAGAACTCCGGGGTCTTCGCCCGTCGCCGGGCTCTTAAGGAACTTCGCGAAAGGGCCGGTTTCAAGCTGGAATCCCACAGGATAGGAAATTATGTAGCCAAGACCTTTGACCTCCAGAATGCTGCAACAGCCCGCTTCGCCGAAGCTCAGCAGGCTGTGTACAGGGCAAATGTAGCTTATAAGGTCAAGCCAGAGGTCTATGGCTTGATTGCAGAAATTTTAATCAGGTCTTAGAAGCAGAAAGCTATTATCTTCCACATCATAATGGCTGCGACAATGGTCTTGAGACCTGTACCCATAATGAAGCCGAGGAATGAGCCTACAGCTGCCTTGAAAGCCTGTCCGAAGCCTTGGCGGGTGTAGTACCATTCGCACAGAAGTGCTCCAAGGAAGGAGCCGAGGATCATTCCAATCGGAGTGAAGATGATGCCGAGAATAAGTCCCGCGATTGCACCTCGCTCAGCATATTTGCTGCCTCCTGTCACCTTGGTGAACCACATCGGTACGATGTAGTCGATCACGGAAACTATCGCTACGACTATTCCCCAGATGATAAGTGTCTTGAGTGCCATCTCTTCAGGTCCCCAGATGTAAAGAAGGAGCAGGCCGACCCAGCTTACCGGTGTGCCAGGTAGTCCTGGCAGAATGCTGCCGGCGATGCCGATGACACCGGCCAATATCGCCAATATGATAATTATAGTTTCCATATCTTTATTCCGCTTTTTCGTTTCATTCTTTCGACATAATGTCTTCTATATCAGATGATTTGATAGGTAAGCGGTAAGGACCGAGACGACGGGAACCTTCCTCTGTCACAAGTACATCATCCTCTAGACGGATACCTCCGAAGTCGTAGTATCCGGAAAGTTTCTCATAATTTACAAAACCTTTGTCTGTGCCTTCGCGTTTCCATTGTTCGATCAGTGCAGGGATGAAATAGATGCCTGGCTCGTCTGTTACAACGTGTCCGGGCTTCAGGTTACGGGCCATACGGAGGTTGCCCATACCCAGAAGAGGTGAACGCTGGCGCTCGTCGCCATATCCTACATAATTCTCGCCGAGGTCTTCCATATCGTGGACGTCCATACCCATATTGTGACCCAGACCGTGAGGCATAAAGAGACCGGAGATTCCGCAGGCCACCATTTCATCGACATCTCCACGTACGAAATCGAGGGCCTTCAGCTGCTCGAGCATATAACGTACAGTGGCGCAATGCACATCCCAATATGATGTTCCTGGCTTGGTCAGGCTGAAAGCCAGTTCGTTAGCCTGTTCCACGATGTCATATATCTCACGCTGCTTTGTGGTGAATTTTCCGCTGCAAGGATATGTACGTGTGAAGTCAGAGGCATAATGTGTGTTGCTCTCGGCTCCTGCATCCACTACGAGCAGACGCCCAGGAGTTATGATCTGATGATGGCTGTGATTGTGGAGGGTCTCACCGTTTTGAGAGAGAATTGTGGTGAAGGACGGACCCCATCCCTTTGAGTAGGTCACTCCTTCCATTCTTCCTACAATCTCCTGCTCCAGCACTCCCGGCTTGCATCCTCGGCGAGCTTCGGTATGCATCCAATATCCTATCTCGGCAGCCTTGTCCATCTCTTCGATTTCGCATTCTTCCTTTATAAGACGCAAAGCAACCACTGCCTTTACAAGTTCTTCAGAGGCTCCTCCTTCAGCTATTGGCCCAACCTTGCGGACAATGGCATTAGGAATGCCGGTGAGCTGAGCCAGCTTCATCTGATTGTAATATCTTGCCGGCGGGAGGAAATGTACCGGACGGCCTGCCGATACAGCCGCAGTCACGGCCTTGTCGAATTCTGCGAGCGGAAGGGTCTTCGCACATCCGATGGCATTGCCCTTCGAAGCCACAGTAGGCTGAGGTCCCATCCAGATTATATCGTCAATATCGACGTCATTGCCATAAAGACACTCGTCCCCATTGTCAAGATCCAGAACTCCGGCGAACCAAGGCTCATCCACGCCCCAGAAATAAAGGAAGTTGCTGTCCTGGCGGAATTTATAGTCATTGCCGCGATAATTGGTCGGAGCATCGGCATTGCCCAGAAAAATGACAATACCCTTTGCACTCTGCACCGCCATCTTCTCAAGAAGAGCGCGACGACGGTTTACATATACATTTGCTTCAAACATATCTTTTCTTATTTATCATTCCTACAAACTTACATATTTTTTACTATATTTGAAAATCGCGCATAATTATAATTCTGCATATATGAAAAGATTTCTTTTGACTATCGCAACTCTGGCTGCAGCATTGCTTTGCTATGCACAGACTCAGCAGTCGAAGATGCCTGAAAATATTGCCTATTTCGAATTCAACTACAACGTAGTCCACCCGGAAGGAAGGTCATACAACCACAATCCGACCTTCTTCATTTATCCGGACGCCAAGGTTGACGAGGCCGGTGCTAAGGCACTTATTGAAAAATTTGATATGAGGGATGTCATAAAGGATAATCATATAAGTATTTATGTCATCAACCCTGTGGGCGAAAAATACGACAAGGCTGCAGACTTCGAAGGCTTCAAGGAAGTTTTCAACAGAGCGCGTTCAGGCAATCTCAAGGTCATCGGTATCGGCAACGGTGCGACTTTCATCAATACAGTCCTCGCACCGACTGACGCCGCCGGACATATTGCAGGCATCCTTACAGTCGAGGGAAAGCCTGGTAAGGCACCGGCACAGTCCTGGGGAGTTCCAGCCTACGTGGCAGGTAAGAATGCGGACAAGTCTGCAAAGTCATATATAGCAATGAACAAGGCGGTAAAGGATGGCGACAGATATGTAAACCCAGACGAGGAACTGCTTGCGGTAGTTGTAGATGAAAACACAAATGCTACATTGGCCGAAATCTTCGACAAGGCGTGGAATGAAATACTTGTAAAGAATCTGAGATTCAACAACTACAAGCACACTCATTACGAAGGGGCTAAGTACGGACAATACGGTCCTTACGAGCTAGAGCCATACACGGTACACGAAGCCCTCGGCATAAAGAGGGAGATCGTGACCCTCGAACAGAGGATCGGACTGCCTTGGCTGTGGTATGAATACTGGCCGGAGGAGCTCATAGAAGGTGCATCCGAAAGGAGCGTTCCTGTAATGGTCCTTCTTCACGGCAATACGAATGATCCGCGCACTCAGGCAGAGACATCCGGTTTCATCCAGGTTGCAGGCAAGGAAAGATTCTTTGTAGTGGAGATGGAGTGGCAGGGAAGCAAGAACTACGGAGTTATGGGCTTTGATGGCGTCGAACAGGTGATCGCTATCCTTCTGGCCAAATATCCTCAGCTGGATCCTTCACGAGTGTATGCCCAGGGCCTTTCGGCGGGTTCTATAACAGCCACAGCCCTCGGAATCCGCAAGTCATATGTCTTTGCTGCGGTCGGAGGTAATTGCGGTGGTATCTACTCAGGTTCAAGAACTGGAAGATTTTCCAATTACGATTTCCTCTGGGCTGATGCGACACAGAAGAGAGGAGCAGTCGAGATGCCTTATTGTTCTATGCTCGGAACAGCCGATATGGTGGTTCCGTTCTACACACCAGATAATTACAAGGGCAACAGTTACCTTAACGCCTGGAACACTTACCAGCAGATGAACGGTATGGAGGTGACTTCAGAACTTGACTTCTCCATAGATCCTCTCTTCGGTCTGGAACTTGCTGACCGCGAAACCATACAGACAAACAAGGGAGAAGGCATAAAGATAGAGACCGGCTTTTTCTACAAAGACGAAAAACCTCTTATAAAGGTCATCGCAGTTGTCGATTACGGACATTGGAACTTTATGCCTGCAGCACAGATGATGTGGGACTATTTCAAGATGTTCTCAAGAGACACGCAGACAAGGAAACTTATTTATCACGGTAAGTAAAGCTTCTATAGTAGTCCACCATTCGTAAGAGATGTTGCAGATGATGCCTCGGTAAAGTCTTCCTGCGGCTGTACATATCCGTCAATGTGGTTTCCGCCAGGTGCCAGTCTTGCATTGTCCCGGAGTTTCGTCGAAGCGGATGTCTCCATTGGTGGCAACTCTTTTTCCGTTCATTATGAATGATATACCTCCCTGATGTCCTTCCGGGTAGAAGTCATCGAATGCCATTGCATCTACACCTTGTTATCATATGGTTTAGTCTATCACTTCCAGCATCACATCGTTTTCGTTTGTAAACGCCAGCTTTAAGTATCGGGATGTAACTGATGGTCTGAATACCACGTGGTCGATAAACGCATCGTGGAGAGTGTTGGGGAATGCAGGGGTATCCTGAATCTCCAGCAGATTCCATTTTTCTCCATCTTCACTTCCGAATAAGAAGATCTTCTGTGGAGGTACGATCTTATCCTTGGCACAGTTGAGCATTCTCACCATAATCCATTCCGGTTCGGTCCCGTCTTTATATTCAAGCACGATTTCGGAAGATCCCGGAGAATACTTCTTCCATTTCGGATCTGAGATGTCTTCTGTTGCCACAGGACCGTATTTGCCGGACATAACATCTGAAACCAATGGCCATATGCCTTTTCTGTCAAGCCAATCCATATAATCGGAACCGGCTTCTGCTGACCATACAGGCTGTCCCAGATCATATTGACTGTCAGTAGTTTCGTACATACCGCACATCACGAATGAAATGATCTTTTCCACTCCTCCGGCAGTTGCCGCAACCTGCTGGGCCAGAAGACGGCTGTAAGCTGCAGGGATAAGGGCTGAAGATCTGTCATTTGTGCCCTTTTCCCAGGTAAATGATTCGCAATTGGCCCACATCTCTATTCCGGTCTTGTCGTGTATGGCGCGGAGCTTCTTCCAATTTTCACGGAGTCGGGTCAATGGGTAGCGCTCGCGTACGCATCCCACTTCATCCTGATATGCAATGATGTCCACCGTCAGACGGGCAATCTGCTGTTCATAACGTGGATCCTCGAAATCAGAATTGAAGATTCCGTATGGGGATATCATTATCTTGGCTGAGGGAGTCAGTTCTCGGGCACGGGCTGTCAATGCATTCACAGCCTCGACGGCATAGTCAGTAAGAACGGGCCCGAAGCAGTCCTCTACAGGCAGATACCAGCCATAGAATGCCGGATGTTCTCCATAAAGTCCGGCGAGTTCGGTCATCATTTCGATCTGACGGCCCTTGATCTTCGGATCACGCAGATTGTCATCCTGGTCCTTGGCCCAGCCGGTGCTCATAAATACCTTCATTCCGTGCTCTGCCGCAGCATCCATAATAGCATCTACAGGACTTTTACGCCAATCCGGATAATGCCACTGCATCAGCTTGGAAGGATAATATGCCTTCTGCTCATTAGCCACCGACATAAAGACAAGGTATTCCATACCCATTTCCTTCATTTCCTCTATCTTGGCTACCCAAAGAGAAGGATCGGTGCAGTCCAGATGCTGAGGATTTGTGTATTTGTTGCGGACATCCTGATAGGGGAGATTGATGAATGTTCCTGTTATAGGAAGCACTTCAGCAAGCTCAGCTGATGGAAGTGTCCTGCCTGTTATGTTTTCCGACTCCTGTCTGTCCCTGCCGTTGCATCCGCATATGAGCAGTGCTGCAGCAATCATTGAAGAAATGATGGTATTTTTCATATCGGCTCTTTAGAATTCTGTTGCAGGTGATGCTCCGCTTCTGGTCAATGCAGGAATGTCCATACTAACGAGTTCTCCTGCATTTTCCTTCTCATCGAAGGCTATCATATATAGTCTGTAGTCACAGTCCCATTCCAGCTGGACGTCTACCTTGCTCTCTATGTAGAAATTGTATTCTCCGAGAAGGGAATTGTCCAGAAGAAGGGCGCGGATATCTTCATCTGTTGCTCCTTCCTCGTTGATTATTGACACCGGATAGATGGTGTATATGGCATCTGAGGCTGATCCTTCAAGGTTAAATCTGATAGGGAGCACTGCCCAGCCTGCGTAATCTCCATATGATTCCTTGTCAAGCTCGGCCAATGCATCTCCGTCGAACCATTTGTCGAAAGCCGCACTTACAGAAGCATCAGTAGTTGCCTCTTCCGGTGCAGTGAATTCGGCAATTCCCACTTCCGAAGCATATTCACCTTCTGTATCTACGCATACCGCGCAGGCATAATGCTTCATTCCAGGCTCTACTGAGAAACTTCCGGTCTGCTTGCCACGCTGAGCATAATATTCTGCAAACTCCGCTCTGTTTTCGCAGTCTCCTAATAAGATCGCTTTCTGTATTTCTTTGTCAATGAGTTTCTTGACTCCTGCCTCTGTCGGTCCTCCGGATCTTTCAAGAGTAGCCTCATCCACTACGATTGCCAGATATGACACACTGTTGTCTGAAGGAGTGAAAGTCATATTGACGCTGTGAGGTGTAAGATCGCTGTAGGAGAATTCGAATGTCACGTTTGTGGCATCATTCGGCTTGAGTGTGCGGAACTTCTTGGTGGTCAGAGGAGTAGTGAGACCTCCGTCATATCCGAAAACGATGATCATATATTCTGTGTCCGGTTCCAGCTTACCGTCGAATGAGTGGACCATTTCTCCGGAATTGGTGTGCAGAGGGAAGAACGGCTTGTAATTCTGAAGAAGGAACGCCTCCAGCTCTTCCATTGTCATATCTGCATAGACAAATTCAGGGAATTCCAGCCAGACATAGTCGTCATCATTGCTCGGAGTAATGAAAAGCATTGCGCTCGTTGCCGTGATCTGGTCAATCTCTATCTCGAAACTGTTCACGGATGCTGTGATTTCTGGAGTAGTTTCGATAACATATTCAATATCAGAGGTAATTGTTCCGGTATTGTCTGTATGGCAGGCGAAGACTATGAAGCGCTGCTTGGGTTGAAGACCTGTGACCTCTCGCTCATACACTCCTTTTTTCAGCATATCGCTCAGGGGTATATCCTGATTCATAAGGATTTCCGTTTCAATATAATTTGAAACGGCTGTCTCGATGTCCTCGATTGATCCGAATGTGGAGAAATATTCCTCTGTGGCAACTCCGAGGAAATAGCTGTCGGCAGGATTGTCAGGAGTCACCTTTACCTTGCAGTGGCTGGAATGCAGGTCGATGATCTCTATATTGAATCCGGACTTCTTCTCAGGAGTGATTTCTTCTGTGGTGTCGTCCTGGCAGGCCAATGTGGTGAGGGCGGCGGAAATGATCAGCAGTATATTCAGTATCTTTTTCATTGTCAATTATTTATAGTCGTATGTGATAGATGATCCGATAGGGCAGACGGCACAGTTTACCAGGTCATATTTTCCGTCTTTGTCCGCTGCATTTACAATGATCAAAGCCTTGCATTTCTCCGGTTTCCAATCATCTTCCATCTTGATGTTGAATCCGTGGCTGTGCTTGCTTCCGGCCTGAAGTGTTCCTGTCTTTTTTCCGTATATGCGCAGGTTAAGGCTTTCGCCAGCCATTGCTCTGACGGCATTGTTATGCGTGTGCTGCCAGGCCTCTGATGCACCCTCCTGTTCGGATTCGATTCCGTCTTCCAGAACCCAGACGGCGATACGGTAAAGATTTTCCTTTGCTGCCTTTATCTCTACATTGACATTCATTGAACCGTTTCCGAAAGCTGCAGCGGCAGCTATGCCCACATCAGCAGACTCCTTATGAAGCTCGTCTATCTTTGATTTAATGACGGCTGGCTCGATTGAAGTGCCGGTACTTTCCTTGGTGAGGTTGAATGTGAGCTCCGGATAATATCCGCTGCAGAATGCCTGGGATATATTGGCGGCCGCAGATGAATAGGCTGCATCACCTTCTTCATTATAGGAATGTGATGCTACGTGATGATATCTGTCACTATAATTCTTGTCTTCAGCCACCTGTTTCAGGGATGACATCAGTCTGGGACAATTAGGACAATATGTTCCCGTATGCTGCAAGAGCATTATCCTGTGGTCGAATGACAGATTATCCGGCTGAGGGTCAGCTGGAAGTTCCGGAAGACCGCTTTCTTCGGGAATTACAGGGTCTTGTCTCTGGCTGTCTTTTTCCGTGCATCCTAACAGGAGCATAGCTGCTGCAGCCAATGCTGAGAAGATTTGGATTTTCATTTTCTCTTACTTTTTCAGGTATCCTTTTTCGATCAGTTTCTCAGCTATCTGGACAGCATTTGTAGCGGCACCTTTACGGAGGTTATCTGCTACACACCAGAAGTTGAGGCCGAATTTTACGGAAGGATCGCGGCGGATACGGCCGACGAAGACGTCGTTCTTGCCCCAGGCGTAGAGAGGCATCGGATAGACATTGTTTGCCGGGTCGTCCTGAAGAGTCACACCAGGGGTTTCCTCCATAATCCTGCGTACATCCTCGAGGGTGAAGTCCTTCTCGAATTCGAGGTTTATCGACTCTGAGTGGCCTCCCTGAACCGGAACGCGGACAGTAGTAGGGGATACTCCGATGCTGTCATCGCCGAAGATCTTATGTGTTTCGTTGACCATCTTCATCTCCTCCTTGGTATAGCCTGTCTCGAGGAATGAGTCGATATGAGGCAGGATGTTCTGGTCGATCGGATGCGGGTATACAGCGTCATATTCTCCCCATTTGCCGCCTGCACGCTCTGCTGTCATCTGATCCATCGCCTTGTAGCCGGTTCCTGTAACTGACTGATATGTGGATACTACGATACGCTTGATCTTGTAAGTCTTGTGGAGAGGCCAGAGCGGAAGGAGCATCTGGATGGTCGAGCAGTTAGGGTTTGCGATGATGTAGTCCTCGGCTTCAATTACATCCCCGTTGACTTCCGGAACCACGAGTTTCTTGGTCGGGTCCATACGCCAATGAGATGAGTTGTCCACTACGCGGCAGCCTACCTCAGCGAATTTTGGCGCAAGCTCTGCAGATGTGCTTCCTCCTGCAGAGAAGAGTGCCAGGTCTGGGCGTGCGGCAATCGCATCCTCAGCGCTTACCACTGTCCATTCCTTTCCCTGGAATGTAATCTTGCGTCCTACTGACTTTGCCGAAGCTACCGGAAGGAGCTCCGTTACAGGGAAGTTTCTTTCTGCGAGAACTTCCAGCATTCTGGTGCCTACGAGTCCTGTGGCACCCACTACAGCTACTTTCATATTTTCTACCTTATAACTTTATTTGACAATTCTAAACTTATCACTGCTTTGAGGGGCGTACATAATATGAAAATATATCTACGTTACCCTCCTCCTAAATCCTCCTCCTCGGGAGAAGGACTTGCTATCGCTACGCTCAAAGTTTTCTACCTTATAACTTTATTTGACAATTCTAAACTTATCACTGCTTTGAGGGGGCGTACATAATATGAAAATATATCTACGTTACCCTCCTCCTAAATCCCTTGCCGCTAAACTTATCACTGCTTTGAGGGGCGGAGTATTATATGAGCGTGATGTGTAAGTGGTTGGTGTGTAGGTTTTTAGCTGTTTGTTGGTCGGTTAAAATACCGACCGTGAAAGAGCTAATTGCCTGACTGATAACACTATGCATCAAACGCTATGCTATGATGCCCGGATCCGATCTGTTTACAGTGCTGCGTTCAGATCGGCGATGAGGTCATCGACATTTTCGATACCGACGCTGAGACGGAGCATATTAGGGTAAACACCAGCCGCAACCTGTTCTTCCGGACTGAGCTGGGAGTGGGTTGTGGATGCCGGGTGAACGATGAGCGACTTGGCATCTCCTACGCTGCCTACGTGGAGGATGAGCTCCAGACGGGTGACGAGTGATGCGGCTGCCTCAAATCCACCTTTTACACGGAAGGTCAGTACACCGCCGAATCCGTGGCGCAGGTACTTGCATCCGAGTTCGTGGTACGGATTGCTCTTCAGACCTGGGTAATTCACGCTCTCGACAGCCGGGTGCTTCTCGAGGAATTCAGCCACTGCAAGTGCATTGTCGCAGCAGCGTTCAGCTCTCAAGGACAATGTCTCCAGACCCTGAAGCATCAGGAATGAATTGAACGGAGATGCTGCCGGTCCGATATTGCGGAGTCCGTCTACACGAACGCGTCCTGCAAATGCGGCATCACCGAAAACTTCCTTGTAAACGAGTCCGTGATAACTTTCTGAAGGAGCTGCCAGCAAAGGATACTTCTCAGGTGTCCAGTCGAAGTTTCCTCCGTCGACAACTACGCCGCCGAGGGCGGTTCCGTGGCCGCAGATCCATTTTGTAGCCGAATGGATGGAAACATTGGCACCCCATTCGAAAGGACGGAAAAGATAACCTCCCATACCGAAGGTGTTGTCCACCATCACACAGATGCCCTTGCGACGTGCCATCTCTACAATCGGTTCGTAGTCAGGAATGTTGAATGCCGGATTACCGATGTTTTCGAGGAAGATAGCCTTGGTACGGCTGTCCACGAGAGCTTCCAGATCGGAAACTTTATCACTTGCAGCGAAACGTACTTCGATACCCATATCGCGGAGTGTGATCGCAAACATAGTGAATGTACCTCCGTAAAGGAAGGGCTGAGCTACGATATTGTCCCCGGGACCACAGATATTGGTGATCGAAAGGAATACAGCCGATTGGCCTGATGCTGTGGAAACAGCCGCCACACCGCCCTCAAGGGCGGCCATACGCTTTTCGAAGACCTCGTTGGTCGTATTGGTGATGCGGGTGTATATGTTACCCGGACGCTTCAGTTCGAAAAGCTCTGCTCCATATTCCATACTGTCGAATGTGTATGCGGTGCTTTGATAGATAGGCACTGCAGTACCCTTCGATACCGGGTCGATTTCCTGTCCTGCCCTTACCTGAAGGGTCTCGAATTTATATTGTTTCTTTTCCATTATCAATTACATAATTATATCGTTCAATACTCCCGAAGCAGTCTGATATGCACCGGCACCGGCTCCCTGAACCACTAGCGGTGACGGGTAGAAGTCGGTCTGGATGATTGCGCAGTTATCGGTGCCGCTGAGTGTGAAGAGCGGATGCGATTCGTCGACATTCTCCAGTCCTATCTTTGCCTTATATCCAAGCTCAGAAGTTTCGTCCTTCACCAGGGAAGCTACGAAACGCTGTCTCAGCCCTTTGGATGCCGCCTCATTGTATCGGGCTGCAAAAACTTCCTCATTCTCAGACAGTTTTGAGTAGAATGCCTCTACATCTCCTTCGAAGAATTCCTCTCCAAGAATCGGAGAAATCTGTACGTCCTTCTCGTCGAGCGGTACTCCTGCTTCACGTGAAAGAATCAGAAGCTTGCGCAATACATCGCGTCCGCTGAGGTCAAGCCTTGGATCCGGTTCAGTGTATCCGGCATCCTGCGCCCTTTTAACTACTTCTGCGAAAGTGCCTCCCTCGCCTCCGGCATAATTGCTGAAGATATAGTTCAATGTGCCGCTCAGGACAGCTTCGATACGCACGATCTCGTCTCCGCTGTGTACGCTGCGTGAAATCGATTCGAGGATAGGAAGGGCGGCTCCCACTGTAGTCTCATATCGGAGGGTTGCTCCGATCTCGATTGCGGCTTCCTTCAATGCAGCATACTGGCGGTATGGCAATGAGAATGTGATCTTGTTGCAGGCCACGACTGAATAGCCCCTCTTGAAGAGGTTCATATATTTGAATGCGATATCAGCTGAGGCGGTGCAGTCCACGAACACGGAATTTTCGAGCGAAAGTGTCGCCAGATGAGTGAAGTATGCCTCATCTGCAGCACTGATTCCATTGTCAAGCTGTGCCTTTATGTCTTTGAGTTCCAGACCGTTCTTGTCAATGATGAAGCGGCGGCTGTTCGAAAGTCCGCAGATGCGCAGGCGGCGTCCGGTGCGTGCTGCAATCTTGTCTCTGTTCTTTGCAATGATGTCCACCAATGCCCTGCCGACAGTGCCGAAGCCGGCTATGAAAAGGTTTATGTCCTTTCCGCTTCTCCTGTCAAAGAACTCGTTGTGAATAGTCTTTATGGCTCCCTCTGCATCTTCCGATGATATGATCACAGAGATGTTTCTTTCGGATGATCCCTGTGCTGTGGCACGTACCGGGATGCTGTTGCGTCCCAGGGCAGCAAGCATTCGGCCAGTCGCTCCTGTCTGGTTAAGTACGTCGTCTCCTACAAGGCAAACGATGGAGAATCCTTTCTCGACCTTGAGCGGATTGAGCTTTCCGAGGGAAATCTCGTATGCGAAACATTTGTCAGCTGCCTCGCGCGCCTTCTCGGCATCCTTCTCAGACACGGCGATACACATTGTATGTACAGATGATGCCTGTGTGATGAGTATGATATTGATGTCATTCTGACTGAGGGTCTCGAAGAGACGGCTTGAGAAACCTGGGATACCGACCATTCCGCTTCCTTCCAGAGAAAGGAGGGCGATATTGTCCGAATTGGAAATTCCGATTACGGAATCCTTGCTGCGAGGCGGATGCTTCTCGATGAGAGTTCCGTGAGCCTCAGGCTCGAAGGTGTTCTTTACGTAGATAGGGATTCCCTCTGCCACAACCGGCTGGATGGTAGGAGGATAGATGACTTTTGCTCCGAAGTGCGAAAGCTCGAGGGCTGCCTTGTAGGAGATATTGCTGATGGTTCGGGCTGTAGGAACGACTTTCGGATTAGAAGTCATCATACCCGGAACGTCAGTCCATATCTCGAGAATGCGGGCTTTGCAGCCGACTGCATAAAGGGCAGCGGTGTAGTCCGATCCTCCGCGTCCCAGAGTGGTGGTCCTGCCCTGCTTGTCCGAAGCGATGAAGCCCGGAAGAACGAAAAGCTGGGTGATAGGATTTGTCTCCACCATTTCGTTCACGCGGAAATATGTCTTCTGAATATCCACGACGTTCTTGTCACCCTTGGCTACTGTGCGGATGATCTGCCGTGAGTCGATCCATTTGGTGGCAATACCGATGGAAGCAAGTTTCGTAGCGAGGATCTTTGTGGACCAGAGTTCTCCGAACGACTGGATAGCGTCGAGGCTGGCAGGGGAGAGCTCTCCAAGGAGATATACGCCCTGGGCAATGCTTCTTAGCGAGTCGAACAAGCCGTCGCATACTTCTTTTGACTCCTCCTGTTTCTCTACCGGAAGGAAGGAATCAATGATATCGTGGTGTCTTGTCTGGAGATCGTCGATGAGACCCTTGTAGGTCTCGTCGCGTTCCGAGGCAAGCGTTCCGATCTTTATGAGGGTATCGGTGCATCCGCTGATGGCTGATGATACCAGTATGGTTCTGTCACGATCGACCGCATTGGTTACAATGTCGATGACTTTCGCCATATTCTGTGCATTTGCTACGGATGATCCGCCGAATTTCAATACCTGCATATATTGTGTGATGTTTATAGTTTCATTTTGTGGACATTGTCCACGTTCTTATGCCACTTTTGTGGATGGTGTTTCTACCGACGCCAGCACTGATGTTTATGGTAACAGTGGCTTGATGATCTCTGTAAGCTGGTCGTTTTCCAGAAGAAAACCGTCGTGTCCGAATTTTGAAGTGATCTCGTGATACACCGCTCCTGGAACACTCTCTGCAATCATCTTCTGTTCCTCCACCGGGAAGAGTCTGTCGCTGTCGATGCCGATCACCGTACATTCTGTCCGTATGCTTCCCAGTGCCTTTTCCACACCACCGCGTCCGCGACCTACATTGTTGCTGTCCACGGATCCGCACAGGTAGTAGTACGAATAAGCATCGAAACGATCTGAAAGTTTCTTTCCCTGATATCTCTGATACGAACCCGCCCTGTCGGCAAACAGGCAGTCCTCGTCTTTCTCCCACTGTGTGGCATTGTATCCCTCGTAGCTTCTGTATGAGATGAGGGCAATGCTTCGAGCGCATCTGAGTCCTGTCTCTCCACCCTTGAGTGAAGCACATTCGCGGAAAGTAGGGTCTGCCTCCAGAGCCATTCTCATTGACTCGTTGAATGCTGTGAGCCAAGGTGTTACGCGTACTCCGCAGGCGATGTAAACAGCCCTCTTTATGACTTCCGGCTTCATAATCGACCATTCCACAGACTGGAATCCTCCGATCGATCCTCCGACCATAAAGTCAATATATCCGATGCCGAGATGCTGGCGTACAAGGTCATTGGCACGGACAATATCGCGTACGGTAACTGCCGGAAAGTCGAAATAATATGGCCTTCCAGTCTTTGGATCAATGCTTGACGGACCTGAAGATCCATATGCTGAGCCGAGCATATTTGCACAGATCACGAAGTATTTCTCTGTGTCGAAAAGCTTTCCGGGGCCTACAAGTTCAGGCCACCAATCCTCGGCATCGGAATTGGCTGTAAGGGCGTGGCATATCCATATCACCTTTCTCTGGTCATCCTTCTGCCACTCCTTTTCCGAGCAGTGATATACGACCTTCAGATCCTCTATGCTTCCGCCGGCCTCGAACTCAAAGATATCATTATGTATGTATTCTCTTCTTATCATAATTTAAAGTCTAGTCGAAAATATCCCGCTTGTCTTTCAGAATTCCTCCTTGTCATCCCGACCTCCTCCTTGTCATTCTGAGCGAAGCGTGAGAATCTTCCACCGAAAAACGTGCAAAGATACTGATTATCTGCCTAATTCGGCCTGCAAAGATGATATATTGGAATAATATATGCAACCTTTCTGAAATATTCCGAAAAATATTCTATTTTTGCTAATATTCAAGCTTTATACAGAATATTATTCTATAAATTACCTTTGTTTAAGATTTAGATTATGGAGATACTTGACAGGACGGACATTCTGATTCTGCGGGAACTGCAGAAGGATGCGAAACTTACTACAAAAGAACTGGCAGCAAAGGTCAATCTTTCTGCCTCTCCGGTGTTCGAGAGGCAGAAACGTCTTGAAAGAGAGGGCTATATAAAGAAATATGTTGCCGTCGTCGATCGCATAAAGACCGGCAACGGCATAATGGTCCTGTGCAATGTCCGTCTGAAGCATCACAGCAAGGAATTCAGCCAGCGTTTCACATCGGTGATATCTCAGATCGACGAAGTCGTGGAATGTTTCAACACTTCTGGAGATTATGACTACCAGCTGAAGATCTATGCGCGGAATATGCAGGATTATCAGGAGTTCGTACTCGGAACTCTTGGAGATCTGGACTGCATCGGTTCACTGCACAGTATCTTCGTTATCGGCGAGGTAAAAAATACGTTATGTGTACCGCTCAAGGTGTGAAATGAGCAGTAATGTCAGATGGTCAGACTGGAAGGTCTGTCATTTTCCAACCTGAGCACGGAAGGTGTCAATGTCAATGTACCGTCGTCCTCGATTGCGAATACCTGAACGAGATGGTCGTTCATACAAGCGACCAACAGAAGTTTTCCGTCAGGAGTGATCATAAAATTGCGGGGATGCCTGCCGGTACGGGCATATCCGATCTTCTCCAATGTACCGTCTGCCAAGGTCTTGAATATCGAAATTCCGTCATTGTCCAGACGATGGGAGGTGTATAGATATTGTCCTGACGGATGAAGATGAACGTCTGCGCTGCCTCCGGCATTGACCTCGTCAGCCTGGATTTCCTGGATGAGGGTGAATTCTGGGATGTCGTTTATATTGATCGAATAAGCCAGAACGTTTCCTGAAAGTTCGCAAATGCAGTAGAGGATCTTATTGTCCTTGCTGAACTCCATATGTCTTGGTCCGCTTCCGGCCGGGCATTCGATGTCAGCTTTGTGGATGAGGGAGTTATTTTCGAATCTGAGAAGACGGATCTTGTCTGCACCCAGGTCCGATGCCAGTATCCAGTCTGTCTGTGGAATGCTCTTAATCTGATGAATATGAGATGATTCCTGTCTACCTTCTATTGGTCCTTCGCCCTGGAATTCAAGCCTCTGGACAGAGTCTCCCAATATGCCCTCAGCGAGCGGGAACACTGTTACGGAACCTCCGCTATAGTCTGCTGTGAGGATCTTGTCATCATATTTCATTATAAAGCACGGATCGGCTCCTGTCTGTCTTTTGTCGGCGGTCATTACAGTCGGCGAGCCGATGCTGAATGAATAAGCCCCTGAAGCATCCCCTGTCTCACTGACAGTCAGGATTTTGTTACCGTCCTTAATTGCATAAGATGCATTTTCTGCTTTTATCTTTTCTATCAGGCTGAATTCCAGACTTTCGGTGTCGAAACTGTACCTGTAGATCTGTTCACCGTATGTACCTGTCAGTATTTCCATAGTTGTCTCTTTTTTAAGTAGGTTCAGCATTATGATACAGCTGAGAATCACTGCAGCTGCTCCGCAAAGGAGGGTAATATTGGCTGGTCTTTTCATTATTTGGAATTTTTATCTGGTTCGATATGTATGCTTATCTGAGTCTCGTTTCCTAATTTACGTCTCAATGCCTCTTCTACTTCAGTGGCGATGTCGTGAGCCTCGGTTATGCTGATGTGCGGATCAACGACGATATGTGCGTCAATTATGGCTGAGATTCCGTTGCGCCTGGTCTTCAGATTGTGGATGTCATTCACGCCATTTACGGATGAAGCTGTGGTAATGATTTCATTCTCAATGGATTCAGGTAGAGATGCTTCCAAGAGCTCGTTTAGGGGTGGTATTGACATCTTCACAGCTACCACGATGATGGCTATGCTTATCCCGCAGGATGCTATCGGGTCCAATATCGTCCATTTCTGCCCGAGGATGATCGCTCCACCGATACCGATGAGGGAGCCTACCGATGACAGGGCGTCACTTCTGTGATGCCAGGCGTTGGCGGTTACCGCCGGGCTGTTGGTACTTTCTCCTATCTTTGCTGTCCATCGATATAGAACTTCCTTTAGAATTATCGAGACTATGGCTGCGCCCAGTGCTATATATCCAGGTCTTGGAAGAATCGCCCCGTTTGCCACGTTGATTATGCTTCTGATGCCGTTTCCCATCAGTTCTGCTCCTACTACTATCAGTATGATACTGATTATAAGCGTCGCCATCGTCTCGAACTTTCCGTGTCCGAATGAGTGGTTTCTGTCATTCCCTTTTGAGGATATGTTAGTGAATATCAGTACTATGGCGTCAGTTAGAAGATCCGATAGAGAATGTACGCCGTCAGCTACCATAGCCGCACTTCGTCCGAACACTCCGGCCGCAAGTTTGGCGACAGTCAGTATGATGTTCACTGCTGCTCCCCACAAGGTGATCTTCCTTATTTCTCTTTCTCTGTTTTCCATAATCCTCTCACTTGCAAATGTAATGAATTTGCTGGTCTTTACGTGACTTTTCGCTGATTTCCCGCTATCTGGTCAGGGTAATCACCGTGATTTCAGGACGTACACCTATGCGAGCCGGGAAAATTGTCTCTCCAAAGCCTGGATTGACATAGATCGATTGTCCTGATCTGGTATAGAGGCCACGATATTGGTCGAAGAGAAGTCGGCTCGGGCTCCATCCCAGAAGGGAGAGCTGCATCGCGTGGGTATGGCCGGAAAGGGTGAGGGGATAGTCTTGGCCGAGAATCTCGTTTTCCCAGTGCATAGGATCGTGGCTCAGGACAATACGAAACATCCCGTTCGTACCCTTGGAGGCTTTCTTCAGATCGCCTTTTGATGGGAAATGCCTGGATGGGGAAGTGTTCTGCACGCCGATCACTGCGATAGAATCGGCATCTTTGCTGATTATCCTGTGCTCGTCAAGCAACAGGTCCCATCCTAAAGCTTTCTCTCTGGATATCAGGTCTTCCAGATGTGCCTGACGTGCTTGAGCAGAAGAATTGGAGTATATGCTGTAATCGTGATTTCCCAGAACGGAGAATGTTTTCGTCTGGATGCGCCCGAGTATCGGAGCGAGGCTGTCCAGCTCGTCGGGAGACAATGTTATAAGGTCGCCGGTGAAGACTGCAATATCCGGGTTCAATCCGTTGATTTTATCAATGGCTCTGGCAAGGTGCCTTTCCCTGCCTGCGAACGAGCGGGCGTGAATATCCGAAATGTGTACAATTCTGTAACCGTCAAATCCTTTAGGCAGATTCTCGAAAGATATCCTCACCTCATTGACTCTGAAGCAGTTCCTTTCAATCAATGCTCCATATCCTATTGCTAAAGGAGGCAGCAGCAGACTCAGCAATCCCCACACGAAAACCTTCCTGAACGGAATCCCGAACATTAGTTTCAGCAATCCTCCTACGGCTGCATCAGCTATTGTCAGCAGAATCCAGCACAGGAGAATTATCATCAATGTCGCACTAACTTCAGTCGCCATATCTTTCATATAAATAATCTGTTTGTGTGCAAATATAAGAAATCCCTCCCGAAATTATTGGGAGGGATCGTTTTCAGCCCGGTACTTATTTCTAAAGCTCTGTTTTCCAGAGACCGTGGAGGTTGCAGTATTCATACACAGCCACCGGAGTTTCAGTGCAGGTGCAGATGACTGCTTCTGGCTTGTCCTTGAGATTTACCTTGATTCCTCCGTTTTCAGTTTCCACGTAAATGAATGAAATGTGGTGCTCTGGGAGCATTGGGTGTGGAACACTGCCCACCTCTACCTTGATGGTATCATCGTCCAGACGTGTTACCACAGGAACGTGCTTTTCGTTGCTGGCATCCACTGTGTTAGGAATCAGTTCCTCCATCTTCTCGCCGCAGCATACTACAGGAACTCTTGAATCAACAACTTTTTCCACTACATTGCCGCAATGACGGCATTTATAAAATTTCACAGCCATATTCTATCTTGTTTTTATTGTTCTTATTTCTTTTCTGCAAATTTAATTCATTCTTGCATATCTATCAAATAGAATTTCTCTATATTTGTATTGATAAAATCTATAGTATATGACCCTGCAACAGATGGAATATATCGTGGCTGTCGATAAGTATCGCCACTTTGTCCGTGCCGCAGAATCCTGCGGAGTCACCCAATCGACCCTATCTTCGCTGATAAGCAAACTTGAGGCCGAACTGGATGTTACGATCTTTGACCGGACCAGCCATCCGGTGAAGCCTACAGTTCTTGGCGAGGAGATCATCAGCCAGGCACGAGTGGTTCTGTATAACACATATCAGATAGAGGAACTTATCTCATCACGCAAAGGTCAGATGGCCGGAAATCTGCGTCTGGGCATAGCACCTACGATTGCTCCTTATATCCTGCCTAAGCTGTTGAAGATTCTTTCTGAGCGATATCCGGAAGTACATTTGACGGTGGAAGAAGCGCGTGTCCGTAATATATTGGACAAGATAAAGACGGCAGAACTGGATGTTGCTCTGCTTGCTACTCCGGTAGAGGAACAGGATCTGCTGGAAATACCTGTCTATAAAGAACGCTTTGTAGCATATCTTTCTCCGGATCATAAGCTTTATAGTGAAGCACAGCTGATGTCCTCGTTTCTTTCTCCTACTGATGTCTGGGTGCTTCGTGAGGGATATTGTCCCGGAAACGGCGGTGGCTTTCCGTTCTGCCAATGCCGTTCTTCCAATAAGGCTGTGTATGAGGCAGGCAGTATCGATACGTTGGTGAGGATAGTGGATGAAAACGGAGGATATACCATTATTCCCGAGTTGCATATACCCCTTCTATCCGAGACCCAGAAACTCAACATACGCCCCATTGTAAGTCCTGAACCACATCGTGAAGTCGCTTTTGTGATACGCAAGGACTTTGTAAGAGAGCGTATGCTGAATATACTTTCCGAGGCTGTCAAGTGCGTGATCCCGGAAGAAATGATTGATTCCTATCTTAAGAAATTCCCTGTCAAGCTATAGAAGGATTCTCTCGATTGCCTCTTTGAGCTGAGGTTTTGGCAGAGCTCCTGCGCTCATCTGAGGTGCTCCGTTCATAGGCACGAAAATCAATGTCGGTACAGAACGTATGCCGAATGCTGCGGAAAGTTCTTCCTCTTCATCCACATTCACCTTGTAAATATCCACCTTTCCCTCAAATTCTTCAGACAGTTCCTCCAATACTGGCGAAAGCATCTTGCACGGGCCGCACCAAGGGGCATAAAAATCAATAAGTGCAGGCCTTTCGCCCAGGAATTTCCACTCTTTATTGTCAATATCGGCTACTCTTCTGAGGAAACCGGCCTTATTCAAATGTATTGTTGCCATAATCTTTATCTTTTAAACTATTTGACTTTCTGCAAAAATAAGGCAAGATGGTATATTTATCAAACAGATTAAATCGATGACATTATAGATAAAAGCGATTGTTTATTATGCGAGAACTGCTGCGATTTTGGGAATCAATCCTTCGTCTGCCGGCAGCCATTTCACAGAGTGCAATGTCTCTGCACTCAGCCAGGCTGCATCCTCGTGCTCGTTCAGATGCATCGATTCCGATATCAATGTGCAGAGAAAACAATGCATTGTAAGATGGAATGCGGGGTAGTCCCACTCCACTGTATCAAGCAGCTCACCTATTTCAATTTCAGCATCCAGTTCCTCCAGAATTTCACGTTTCAGAGCTTCTTGAGGAGTCTCTCCCGGCTCCATCTTACCTCCAGGGAATTCCCACCATCCCTTCCAGTCCCCGTACCCTCGCTGGGTGGCGAACACCTTACCTTCCTTTATTATGATTGCCGCTGTAACTTCGATTGTCTTCATTGAATTATCCTTTACAATGTCGACAAAGATAATTCTTTTTCGATTACAAAAATCCCTCTCGGAATTTCTTCCAAGAGGGATTGACGTGCTCCGGACGGGAATCGAACACCTTGTGATTATCAGTGAGTTATCTTGTTTGCAAGCGGATTTGCAAGCGGTAAAGGATGATTTTTGTAAAAATCTGCATTTATTGTTCGTCTGGCTTTTCAAAAGGCAGTTCTTCGGGAGATTGGATGTAGTCGATGGCTTTCTCAGATGAAACTACGCTTCTTCCGAGACGTTTCTCCACATCTTCGCGAGCGGCCTTTGCGACATCTGCTCCTTCCTTAGCAATTCTTGCATTCTCAGTCAACCCCTGAGGATTACGCTCTTTGCTGATTTCAGTAGCGGTTTCCTCTGCCAGGGCATTAAGAAGCAGTTCCATATTTGTCATATTATCACGAAGGTTTTCTTTTGTCAGCCCTTTATGCTTCTTATATTCCCTCGTGGTCAGTCCGCTCCAAGTCTTCGACATCAAGTCAGTCAGCATTGCAAAGTCAATCTCTTTTGTGATACCGCCTCTCTTCCATTCATCTGTCAGCCCCTTACGGATCTCTATAGTTTTAATGCGTCGTGTAATCCAAGATTCAGAATAACCAAGACGTCTATAATCCGCCATCGCCTGATCTATACTTCTTTCCGGATCAATCATCTGATTGATTCGCTCAGCAGCCACGGAAGCCATCCACTGTTTGAATGGCTCCGCTTTTTTTGATGGTATAGACTGTATAATGCGGAATATGCCTTCTAATGTTGCACAGTTCTCTTTTTGAGGTCCGCCTGCAGTCTGAACTGTAAGGGGGTGGACAATTTGTCCCCACCCTTCGGATAACTCCTTATCCCTTCTTCTCATTTTGGAGATATAGTCCTTGGCATTAGTCGTTTCTGTCAATATTGTGACAACATCCTTGACAGAAAAGTACCATTCCTCCTCTTCTTCCACCCAAACAGTTCTGATCTTTTGGTTATCAAACAATCTTACTTTTTCAATATCCGACATAACAAATGCGTTTTAGACTTTCCACAAAGATATGGATTTATTCTTCAAGATACCTGATGTCACTTGCAAAAGTAAAAGAAATAGAAAAAAGTGGCGAGTGTTGAAAGCTATATAGAGCGTGCGACATACGAGTTCACAAAATAGATCTCAAGCTTAATGAAAAAGTTCCAAAAAGCATTGATTGTCTCCACATACCACTTGGCAAGTTCATCGTTAAGTTCAGTTGCCGGTGAGCTTTTAGGAATCAGTCGCAAAAGTGTGTGTCTAAGGGCTTAACGTAAAATCCCGGTTGTTCGGGGTCCATCAGAACACTGGACCGCTTTCAGAAACGACCCGTTGAGC
>JAGKTT010000025.1 GCA_021153285.1 Bacteroidia bacterium | reverse complement strand
GAATACAATGTCATCTGGGAGCCTGGTCTCAAGTACAGCCGTGATGAAAATACCAAAGATTTTGACAAGGTACGCAAGGCCGCAGCAAAGGCTGACGCAATAGTGGTATTCGTCGGCGAGGAAGCAATCCTTTCAGGTGAGGCTCACTCCCTTTCAAACCTCAATCTCCAGGGCGCTCAGAGCGAACTGATCGCTGAGGTTTCCAAGACAGGAAAGCCTGTAGTGGTAGTAGTCATTGCCGGCCGTCCGCTGACTATCGAGCGTGACCTTGCGAACTGTGATGCAATGCTTTACTCTTTCCATCCTGGTACAATGGGAGGACCTGCTCTTGCAGATCTTATCAAAGGTAAGGCAGTGCCTTCCGGAAAACTTCCTATGACCTTCCTCCGCGATGCAGGACAGGCTCCGTTCTATTACAATCATAACAATACCGGTCGTCCTAACAGCGGAACAGAGACTCTTCTCAAGGATATCCCTATGGCTGCAGGTCAGACATCCCTCGGATGTACATCTTATTATCTTGACTCAGGTTACGGCCCGCTCCTTCCGTTCGGATACGGACTTTCATACACTACTTTCGAGTATGGAAAGCCTGTAATTGAAAAGACCGAGCTTGAGCGTAACGGGGTCCTACGAGTAAGTTTCGACCTTAAGAACACAGGAAAGAGGGAAGGTACTGAAGTCGCTCAGCTCTATGTTCAGGACCGTGTGGGTTCAGTAGTTCGTCCTGTCAAGGAACTCAAGAGATTTGAAAGAGTAACCCTCGCTCCGGGCGAGACCAGAAAGGTTACATTCGAGCTTCCTGTTTCAGAACTCGCTTTCTGGAACATCGATATGGAATATGTTGTTGAGCCAGGTGATTTCAGACTCTGGATCTCTGGTGACTCTGCTTCCGGTGAACCTGTGGAATTTGTTGTAAAGTAGTTGATTATGAGAAATCTGTCTCTTATATTTGGAGTTCTCCTGTTTTCTGTCCTCCATATGACAGGATGTCAGGAGAAACCTCTTCTTCCGGAGAAACCCTCTCAGCCAAGAGGGTTCCTCGAGCTGGTTCAGGCATATAAAGACGGAAAAGTTTTTGAGGAAGCTGTGCTCCAGCCTGACAGCTATGCCTTGAAATTTACTGACGGTTATAAGCTCACTATTGCCGAATCAGACTTCAAGATTTATGACTGTACGTCCAGGAAGCCTGCAAAGGTGGAAGTCTCAAGTTCCTGGTGGACTATAGACGGAGTGACGATTCCTGTCAAGGCTGACTCTTCGGTTCCGGATGAAGAATCATTGCCCGTCTATGTCTATTTCGATACCCGTACCTTGTATGCATATTTGAGCAACCGCTCTGTTCTGAAGTTCCCGAGCAAGGTGCTTGAAGATGAGAAGGAGGCTATGGAGGAACTGGCCAGAAGGCAGAATATTCCGATTGTCAGAATTGACACTAAAGGGAAGCCTATTCTCGACAAGAAGAATTATGTAGATGGAACCATATCTATTTCCGATCCGGAAGGCCTCTACAGTGATGTCTATGAATTCAAGGCCGATATGGGCATCAGAGGCCGTGGAAACTCGACCTGGAGTTTTCCTAAGAAGCCTTGGAAGGTGAAGCTGGATGAAAAGGCCTCGCTTCTGGGAATGCCGGCAGATAAGGAATGGGCCCTTCTTGCCAACTATGCAGACAGAACTCTGATCCGCAATATTGTGGCGATGAAACTTTCTGAAATATGCGGTTTCAGCTGGACCCCGCGTATGCGTAGCGTGGAGGTGTATCTGAATAATGAATATCAAGGAGTCTACACCCTCTGTGAGCATAAGAAGGTTTCCAAGGACCGTGTCGATATTGATGTGGTAGGAGAAAATGACAATAGCGGTGACGCAGTCACAGGTGGATACTACCTCGAGATAGAAGAACAACAGGACGAAACTACCTGCTGGTGGACTTCAATGGGAGTACCTATGATGTTTAGTGATCCGGAAGAGCCTACAGCTCAGCAACTTGCATATGTTAAAGATATGTTTGAGTCTTTCGAACAGGCACTCTGGGCAAGGAACTGGTCGCAAACTTCAGGTTATCCGAAGTATATTGACGTCGATTCATTTGTGGATTACTATATTGTGCAGGAATTGACAAAGAATATCGACGGTAACCTTCGCAAGAGCTCTTTCATCACCAAGGAACGCGGTAAGAAAATGGAAATGTACCATCTGTGGGATTTCGACCTGACTCTTGGTAACTGCGGCTATTTCTGGGGTAATGTCGGCAATGGCCCTGAGAATTTCTGGATCAGACTTGACAAATGGTTCCCACATCTGTTCAATGATCCGGCGTTTGTGCAGAAGGTCCAGAAAAGATGGAATGAGCTTATGCCTGAATTCTCCAAGATTCCGGACTTCATCGATGAGCAGGCACTTTATCTGGATAAGGCTCAGCAAAGAAATTTCAAGGTATGGAGTATTTGGGAATCAGTCGATTGGGTGTACTTTCCATCTCTGGGTTCCTATGAAAAGGAAGTCGATTATCTCAAGGAATTCTATACAGAACGCCTTCAATGGCTTGATAGAGAATTGAACAAGTTATAACTGGTTAGTTTAACAATGGTTAGAAACAAGATTGGCCTTGCCTGTGAGGGTCAGGCCAATCTTTATGTATGTACAAACTTAATTTATAATACTATGAATACTAAATGTTTTCTTTTGGGTGTGTTCTCTGCTGTGCTTATCAGCAGCTGTGTCGCAACGACTGTGAAACCTTCACCGGAAGAGTTCATCCGCATCGAAGGACAGAATCTTATTGCCCCCGACGGCTCGAAGTTCTTCATCAAGGGCACCAATCTTGGTAACTGGCTTAATCCTGAGGGCTATATGTTCGGGTTCAGCAAGACCAATTCTGCAAGGATGATCGATCAGATGTTCTGTGAAATGGTCGGACCTGACTTTACAGCTGAGTTCTGGGAAATGTTCAAGGATAATTATGTGACACGTGACGATATTGAATTCATCGCCTCTACAGGTGCCAATACCATACGTCTCCCTTTCCATTACAAGCTTTTCACCGATGAGGACTATATGGGAAGGACTTCGGCTCAGGATGGATTCGAAAGGGTCGACAGTGTGATTACCTGGTGCCGTGACAACGGACTTTACCTTATCCTTGATATGCACGATGCTCCCGGAGGACAGACAGGTGACAATATTGACGACAGCTATGGCTATCCTTGGCTTCTGGAGAGTGAAAAGTCGCAGCAGCTTTTCTGTGATATCTGGAAGAAGATTGCCGCTTACTATAAGGATGAGCCTGTAATACTTGGATATGATCTTATAAATGAGCCGATTGCTCCATATTTTGACAATATGGATGAACTCAATGAAAAGCTTGAGCCTCTCCATAAGAGAGTTACAGCAGCGATAAGGGAAGTCGATCAGAACCATATCATAATGCTGGGTGCTCCTCAGTGGAACGGTAATTTCAAGCCTTTCAAGGACTGGAAATATGACGATAAGCTGATGTGGACCTGCCACCGCTATGGAGGCGAACCTATCAGACCGGCTATAATGAATTTCATCGAGTTCCGTGACAGTACAAATATGCCTATGTATATGGGTGAGATAGGTCACAATACGGACGAGTGGCAGGAAACCTTCTGCAGGACAATGGAGGAAGCAAATATCGGCTATACTTTCTGGCCTTACAAAAAGATACGTAACTCCTGCTTTTCTGGTATAATTCCTCCGGAGAACTGGGATAAGGTGATTGAGTTTTCTGAAGCACCGCGCTCGACTTTCTTCGAGATCCGTGCAGCCCGTCCTGACCAGGAGATGGCCCGTAAGGCTATGCTTGACTTCATCCGGGCCAGCCGCTACGAGAATTGCGTCCCTCAGGAAGGCTATATCAAGTCACTTCGTATGAAATAATCTTTAATGACCTGCAGATATTTGTGCTATCGACATCATTTTTCCAGTTCAAAAGCACGAAAACGGTCGAATTTGTGCTTTCGGTCAATGTTTTTTAGCCAGATAGTCGGCAAAGAAATAGTCATATATTCTATAGATACCATCCTCGCAGGTCACAATGTCATTTTTCAGTAATGGCTTCAGCGCAGCCTGAACAGAACTGGCTGACACCAGACGGTGTCTCTTTATGAAATCGGATGATGTGATTCCTTCCACTGTCCTGTCCCTGGCGATAGCTTGAAGCAATTGTTTCTGCTTAGGAGCCAGACCGTAAAGAATGGTCTGGTACCTGTCCTCCTGCGCCATAATGATATTGTCCCAGGCAAAGTCTATATATTCTATCGTGCAGATCATTCCCTCCTTTGTCAGGGCGAACATCTCGTTCATCATCATCTGCATATACCAGGTGCATCCGTCAAACATCCTGTATATGGTCTCAGCTGCTGCTCTGTCCAGAATCTTTCCTCTCTGAGAAAACATCCTGCCGGCAAATTCCACATAAGTCTCCATCGGTATCGGTTTCAGGCTCTGGCTGATGACGCTTTGGAAGAATGGCTTTGCAGGGGAGTAGAAGATGTCCGTCATCGTGTGCCTCTTGCTTCCGCAGAAAATGAACGAGGTCCGTGAGCATTGCTGGACAAGACTGCGGATGAACGCCTCTGTATTTGTCTGAGGGTATTCTCTTATCTGCTGGAATTCGTCAATGGCCAGAATACAAGGCTTCTCCGATGCCTCCATATAGTCGAAGAGTTCGCGGATCGTCCTGTCCGGATTTTCAATGTCACCGATGCCGATGTCAAATGACGGTTCTCCTGAAACTGCATCGAGATGGAATCCTACCCTCAGAGATTTGATGAATGTAAAGAATTTTTCGTGCCAGCTCTTCTTCTGTCCGACAGCCTTCACTATAGCCTCCGAAAGAGCTTTCACCATCTCGCGCAAGTCCTTTGTGGCGTATATATCTACATATATTGCAGTATATCTGTCCTTTATGGCATCTTGCGCGAAAGTATGGCGGATAAGCCCGCTCTTTCCTAGACGGCGAGGCGAAATCAATGCGACATTCCTTCCGTTAAGTATATGTCTGACAAGAGTTTCTGTATCTTTTTCGCGGTCACAGAAATATTGTTTGCCTATATATCTTCCGATGAAGAATGGATTGAAAATCTCGTCACGTAGTATCATAGTATCGTTTTTATTGCAAATATAATTATTATATTTATAATAAAAACGGTGTTTGCTGCGGACAATGCGCTCGATAATGCTTGGCGTGTTCGAAGGTAGTTTGCGAAATACCTTCGAACACATCGAAGTGCAATGCAGACAAAGGGATAACGATCAGTGTGTTCGAAGGTTTTAATAAAAGATTTCTATAGTGGAATCACCTTCACTGCCTGAATTTTTTTAATTTTGCGTCCGTTATGTCACGGCACGCCAGATTCATCTATAGGATAGTCAGCATCGGGATCGCACTCCTGTGCCTGCTGTCCTGTGCTCCGAAGCCTGAGATCGAGTGGGTGCCGGAGATAAAATCTGTCTCAGCAAAGGTGACGGACAATACCTGCGTGCTGACGGCTGAGACTTCCGCTGATCTGACCGACGGATATGCCTGTGGCTTCCTTTATGGTAAAGATGAGGACAATATGCAACGGGTGCAGGTAAGTCCGGATGGGCCAAAGTTCGATCTTACTCTCGAATCATTGGACTACGAAACAGAATATTACTATAGGGCGTTTGTAGGTAACGGCCGCAATGAGATATGTTCTGACATCAGACATTTCCGGACATTGGCCATTGAGCAGGCTGAGAATTCAATGATTCTTCCTTTTCATACCAAGGAGGTCGGAAGATTGTCTTCCAGATTTACAGTGGAAGTAGGAGGAAATGCTGATTTTTCGGTAGCTGTTCCTGACGAGGTGGATTGGCTAAGGTGCGGAACCAATGGACGCAGCTGCATAGTCTTTGTTGAAACCAATGATACGGAATACTCGCGTAGCTGTGATATTCTCTTCCGAAATCTCTCTGATGACAGTTGTGATACTCTGACTGTATATCAGCAGGCAGCTGATACATCAGATTCCAATTTGCCGTATAATGATGTGGTTCTTCCTCCGATTAAAGTGCATACCTGGATTACACTTCTGATGGATCAGGATATCAATGTCAGTCCGCTGGATGATGGTTCTGAACAGGCTCAGTGGCTTAGATGCAGTTCAGTAACAAATATGCCTTATGGCTATTCGGAAGTATTTTTCATAGCAGAGGAGAATACGACTGATCAGGACAGGACAGCTCGTTTCATTGTTTCGTATGATGGTTATGACAGTGTGATTAGTGTAACGCAGAAAGCCTGTAATGCAATTATAGAATTCGAAGATCCGTTTGTCGAAATTGTTCTGGTGGATGCCTTCGATCAGGATGGAGATGGTAAATTGTCGTTTGCAGAAGCTGCACAGATAAACATTGATGATGTTAAAAAGATAGATTTCTTCGGATTGGATATCCGGTCTTTTGAAGAATTGCGCTATTTTACGAAATTATGGCATCTCCAGGCTCCATCTTTTGCAGGAAGCAAGATCGAACGCGTGCGATTCCCTTATGGATTGTCATTTATTGCGGCAGGTCTGGGAACAGGCCTTTTTGAAAACTGTACAGAACTGAAAGAGATCGAACTGAACTGTATAGACGTGGGGACCAATACGTTCAGGGGGTGTACGGGACTGAAGAAGATCAGAGCCATAGTATCTGGCGAAAATGCCTTTGCAGGCTGTACTGGACTGGAGACTGTCGAACAACAGTTTTCCGGTGTCGCCAATCAGGCGTTTCTTAACTGCACATCCTTGAGAACTTTTGAATTCCGAATAAAAGAAGTCAAGGAATCCCATATCGGATATGAAGCATTCAGAGGATGTTCAAGTCTTCCGGAGATTTCTATTCCCGATGTGGTAGGGACTATTGGTGACAGGGCTTTCTATGACTGTTCTTCATTGACTGCCGTTTATATGGAACGTTTTGATCCCCCGATTATAGGCGAGGATGTCTTTACAGGAACAAATACAGATCTGAAGATTTATGTGCATCCTGAGTCTTTGTCGAAGTATCAGGACGCTTGGCCTTCAGTAGCTGGAAAAATCACAGCTAATGATTATGGCGGAAGTGAAGCCGACTCTATGGTTTTGCCATCCCATTATATTTCCCTCAACTCTTGGGAAACAGAATTCATTGTAGAAGTAGGAGGAAATGCTGAGTTTGACGTCGATATAGCGACTGGGGATACTTCTATTCCGTTTACTTGTCGGCGTGACGGTCGCAAGTGCATATTCTCTCTTCTGGAAAACACTACAAGGTATGACCGCAAATGGGCCGTCGTTTTCAAGAATCTCCACAATGGCCAGTGCGAGGTCTTGAATGTATATCAGAAGAACATAACTGAGAGTGAAGGCAACATTCCTTTCAACATTAAGACAATCCCTTTCGAAGGCGCACAATTCAAAATGTCTTTGAACAAAGACCTGTTCTCTGATATCAGATTTATGGAAGATGAGTTTGTTGGTGCGTCAGAATGGGTCAGCTGGAACATTGTCCAGGTTGGTGAAAATGTCGAAATCTGTTTTGACGTTTCCGAGAATACATCTCTTGAATACCGGTACTGCTTTTTGCTGATTACTTATGATGGCCGTAAGAATTATCTGATGATAGAACAAAAAGGATCGTTCTAGAACATACCATCCATAATTATAAATGAACCAATGTGAACTTGATGAATGATCAGGCTCACTTTATTTTTGCATATCAAAACTAAAAAATACACTTTATATGAAACAGGAATACATAACCCCGCAGATAGAGATCCTGCATATACAGTCCGAGGGACTGCTTTGTTCAAGCAATGAACTTCTCGATGAGAACTATGGTGAATGGTAATAAACAGGACGATCAGGTATGAAGAAATTATTCTTTGCTGCCTTTGCAGCATTCGCAGTGCTTGCAGCCTGCCAGCGTGAGGAACTGGCTCAGCCGATAAGTGAGTATGATGAACTCAATGTCTCTATCGAGGAAATGACTCTGACCAAGACTTGTATGGATGAGGATAACAAAGTCTTATGGTCAGATGATGACAGGATCGTGGCGTTTATGTACTCTACGTTAAGTGCTCAGTATAAGGTCAAATCCGGTGGAAAACCGACCGCATCATTCGCTAAGGTGTCTTCAGATGACCTTGGCTCCGGTTCCAAGATCGATCATATTGTGGCTTATTATCCGTATTCGGATATGATCGAGTGCGAGAAAGTATCCAAAGGTTACAGTATGAATGTCGTGCTTCCAGCTCAGCAGGCCTATGTACCGAACAGTTTTGGCAACGGCTCTCTCCCGATGGCATCGATAAGTGCCGACAATAACATTACTTTCTGCAATGTAAGCGGTGCAATGAAGCTTCAGCTCAAAGGTACAGCCAAGGTTGCATCAGTGAAGGTTGAAGGCAAGAACAGTGAGAAACTCTCAGGAGCAGCAATAGTCACCGTCTATAATGATGGTTCAAAACCTTCAATCTCAATGTCTTCCGGTGCTTCGACCTCTGTACTTCTCGACTGTGGTGATGGAGTTCAGCTCAATAAGACCACTGCTACCGAACTTATCATTTCCATTCCGCCTGTAATCTTCAGCAAAGGATTCACAGTGACCATAACAGATACCGCCGGATCGGTTTATACAATCGATACCGACAAACGCAATGAGGTGAAAAGATCTTCGCTCCTGATAATGCCGCAGCTCACACTCGACGCAAGCCACCGCGAACCAATGGAAGGTGACTACATCGACGAGTACGGCATAAATCACGGTCAGGGTGTCGAAATCGACGGAACAGTCTGGGCACCGGTTAATTGCGGCTATCACGCGACAGACTTCAAGTATGGTAAACTTTATCAGTGGGGACGGAAGTATGGTCAGGGATATAGTGGAAACCTATATGATAAGGGAAGTGTATCGGGAACATATTCTGACGCATCAAGTCCTATGGTTGTGCAAGGACCGGTTTCCTTGAATGTCGCCCAGTCTTATGATAATAAGGATTATTTTTATATAGGCGGTAGTACGTCTGGATATGATTGGATTTCACCTCGTATAGATAATCTATGGAATTTGGGTACTGATGAGCAGCCTTTAAAGACGGAATATGACCCTTGTCCGGATGGCTGGCGTGTACCTACCAGATCAGAATTGGATGGTTTGCGACAGAATAATTCATATTGGGTGTCGTACAATAATCAAGGAGGATATTGGTTCAGTGGTGCAACAGCTTACTCAGCAAATGTGTCTCGTGTATTTTTCCCGTCATCCGGTACTATTTCAGCAAGTAGCGGAAATGCTGATGGTCGAGAGCATTATGCTAGTTATTTCTCATCTATGGCGGAAGTGAAATATGGTTACGCATATGATCTGTATTTCCGTAGATCTTTTGGATTTATGTTTAATAGTACCAATCGTGCCAGTGCAGCATCTGTCCGTTGTGTCAAAGATGCTACAGAATTGATAGAGGTATCTTCTATCGCAATCAGTACAACATCTTTATCATTGACTGTTGGCCAGTCTTCAAACCTCTCTGCGAACATAACTCCTTCGGATGCGAACCATCAGACTCCGTTCTGGTATTCAAGTAATGAGGCTGTCGCTACGGTCGATAAGACAGGCACCGTAACTGCTCTTGCTGCGGGTGCAGCCACTATTACAGCTGTTGCAGGAATGCAGAGTGCCACCTGTGAAGTTGTAGTTGTTGCTCCATCAATAAATCCTGAGGATTACATCGATGAGTATGGCATCAATCACGGCCCTGGCGTAGAGATTGATGGCGTCATCTGGGCTCCGGTGAATTGCGGCTATCACGAAACAGATTTTAAATACGGAAAGCTTTACCAGTGGGGAAGGAAGTATGGTCAGGGATATGATGGAAATTTGTATGATTCGGATGGAATTAGAATAGGGGATTACTCCGATGCGAAAGATCCGAAAATAAGGGTAGGATCAGTACTATCGACAGATGCTAATGTATTATATGCTGCTGATGTATTTTATACAGGAATAGGTCTGCTTCAGAATAATTGGTGTTATTCGATGGATAGTCAATTGTGGAATTCAGGAACAGAAGAGTTTCCGGTCAAGACAGAGAATGATCCTTGTCCATCCGGATGGCGCGTTCCTACGACGAAAGAAGCAGTGCAGCTGAGACGAAACCAATCCGGGATGATGGCTGACAAGTCTGGTATATTAGGAAAATGGCTTTCTGGTGAAAATGAATATGCCGAATCTGTGCCAAAGGTTTTCTTACCAGCCACTGGTTTCCGCCACTATGAAGGGGAAGCTTATTATCGCGGCTGTTATGGAGGATATTGGACTTCTAAGTTTGATGGTGATAACCCAAGTTATATTGGATTTAGCTATAATGGTAAAATGTCACTGGGCAAGGCGTTCTGCGCGCACGCTTGTGCCGTTCGTTGTGTTAAAGATGAAACGGACTTTGTGGATGTGTCTTCAGTCGATATCAGTACTTCCTCAATAAGTCTGCTTGCCGGTCAGTCTTATGAACTTTCTGCTACAGTTACTCCTTCTAATTCTACATTGAAATCAGTATCTTGGTATTCTAGTGATGTGTCTGTTGCTGTAGTAGATGCAAATGGTAAAGTTACTGGTGTATCAAAAGGAGACGCAACAATAATAGCAACTTCTGGTGCTTGTAGAGCGATATGCGATATTTCAGTAAAAGATAGTGGTGGTAATGAAATATATTACATAGACGAAAATGGAGTGAATCGTGGCAAGGCAGTGAAGATAGGAGAAACTGTCTGGGCTCCGGTCAATTGTGGATATCACGATACTGATTATAAATATGGCAAGATGTATCAGTGGGGTAGGAAACACGGACAGGGTTTTAATGGTGATAAGTCTACTCCGAGTGATGGATACTATCTGCAAATATCCGACCTTGCTAAAGCATTTGATGAGAAATATGTTTATTACTTCTTCCGTTATGGATTGAGTTTTAGTGCTGCAAATGAATTGTCAGATATAATTAATTGGAATTTTGGAACAGAAGAATCACCTGTCAAGACGCAGTATGATCCTTGTCCGATGGGCTGGCGTGTTCCGACTCTAACTGAGTTTGAACAACTCATAGACAATCATTCTTCCCGCGTAGTAGATGCTGATACCGGAATTACAGGTATGTGGTTCAGTGGCTCAAATAAGTATTCTGAATCAGTTCCTAGAGTATTTCTTCCTGCTGCTGGAAATATATATTGGACACAAAAAAATGTTCCGGACTATAGGGAAAGAGACTCTGCGGGTTCATATTTCACGTCCTCATCTAAATTCTATCAATCTCAGTACTACGAATTTGGGGTAGGACATATATCTTTCAATACCGCTGTATATGTTCCTACTTATGATAGCCCATCTGGTTATGGAAGGTCTGTCCGTTGCGTTAAGGAGTAACAAGATGGGACTAAATATTGAGAATTATGCAAATAGGAGATATAATACAGATCATAGTTTCATTGTCAAAAGTCAGGAAGCTCTTCTGGTCGGAGGATGATTTCAAGTTTGCGTTTGCTACCCAGGTTCAACTTAAATTCGGTAAAGCAGCTGAGGTCAGATTGGAGAAGCGATATAAAGGTGAAAAAGATAAGAACTCTTATACGGATATTGTGGTAAGACTGAACGGCAAGAATTTCCCGATAGAGTTGAAATACAAGACTGTCAAAGGCTCTTACGCTGATTTTGGTAATGAAGTTGTGGAACTTATGACCCATTCGGCTGTAGATCTGGGATGTTATGCTTATCTTAAGGACATCAACCGCCTTGAGTATCTTGCGAAGAACGATCCTGATTTTGAAAGAGGATTTGCGATAATTCTTACCAACGAGCCTCTCTACTTCAAAGATACTGGACGTAGGTCTGTATATGAAGCATTTAAGATTTATGACGGTAAGGTTGTAACTGAGTGTTTGGACTGGGATCGTTCGAATTATGATCTCGAGAAACTTCCTTCCTGGCTTAAGTCACATCCGGCATTTGAACTGACGGGATCGTATGAAATGAATTGGAGGGATTACGGTTCGGAGCTTCAATCACCGGATGATCCTGCTGACTGCATTCAGTTTAAATATCAGATAACGGTAGTTGAAAAGTGATGTAAGCCTACCTCGGTCGTTTTTATGGCATTTCCTTGTTGAGGTGTAGTGAAAATGCTACTGAATGAATATTGATTTTGATGACACCTCGGACGTTAAATGAACCGGAAACGTTCGAGGTGTTTTTATTTGCCGTATAAGGCTGCCGGGTCGTTAAGTATTCTGCCGGGCCCGGCTGCCATTTTATTGATGATTGTCAGCATTTCTGCAGGGGTTACAATGAAAGGCTTTTTCGGGAAATGCTTGATGTTGCCTGTTACCAGGAATGAGTCTTCCTTGCTTAATGCGACTTCATAGAAAACTATATCATCTATGTCTGTGAATTCTTCGTCAGAGACAGCAGTGCGGCCTAATGATATTCCGTAATCTATAAAAGTGCTTATTATCCAGTCGATATCGGCTTTCCTAAAAGGAAATTTGTCTCTATTCAATACTTCTTCATATTCGGCGAGTATTTCTTCGTTATAAAGAGGAGTAATGTCTCCGTCAATGATTTTTCTAATGATGATTGACGGATTTGAATCTCCTGAGATCGAGAATAGAGCAGAAACCAGGACATTAGTATCTATGACTGCATAAATTTTAGTGTCCATTTCGTACATCGCGGATTATGGAGTTGATTTCATCCAGTGACATACCTTGTAATCCGCTTCTAGCGGCATCTTCTCGCATTCTTTCGAATGCCTCCATTGCTTTTTTTCTCCTATCGTCTTCGGATAACGCTTTGATCTCAAACGGAATCCTCCGCTCTCTCACCATTGTCTTCATAAAGATGGTGAGGGCGGCAGTATTGCTTAGTCCGAATTCGTCGCAAAGCTTGTCGAAGTCTTTCTTCAAAGAGTCATCGACTCTGAATGTCATAGTTGTCTGTGCCATAATTCCAGTGTTTGTATTGCAAATGTAAGTATTCTGTAATTATATCGCAAATATTATTCTTACGGGCTCCTCAAATGAACTAATATGAACTTGATGCGCCTTGTGACGTGTCGTACCTTTGTATGAAACAGATAATTTCATACATTTGTGGGACAGATTGATAGAAATATGCCGGAGCTTGCATATCTCCTGACGGAGGTGGAGAAGAAATATGGACGAAGGATAGCGACTACGACTGATTTCGAGTCGCTTTCTGTCGTTATTGAGCATCAGATCGGGGAGCTGATTTCTTCTTCGACTCTGAAGAGGCTTTGGGGTTATGTGAGTCTTAATCCGACTCCGCGTGTGGCGACTCTGGATGGGCTTTCGCGATTTATCGGTCACAGGGATTTCAAGGCGTTCTGCAATTATCTTAAGGATTCCCAGGTCTATGCATCCAATTTCTTTACATCCAGGTGCCAGACTGTGGCGGAACTTAAGCCTGAGACCGTTGTCCAGATAGGTTGGGCTCCGAACAGGCTTGTGAAGATGCTTTATCTTGGAAATTATCAGTTCGAGGTGATTTCTTCCGAGAATTCCCAGCTGATGGTGGGAGACCGTTTCGAACTTTCGGAAATAATTGTCGGATATCCTCTGTTCATATCCAGGATACTCCGTGACGGAGCATATACGCCTTCATATGTGGCAGGTCAGATCGATGGAATCAATCTGCTGAAGGTGGAAATATAATAGACTATCAAAGAATCAGCTCGGCTGCATCTTTGAACATATTGTCAAGATCATCGGCGTCAAGGTTTTCTTCTGAATTGTGTGGAGAAGAATTCTTTGGCGTCGTTTTCTTTACAATAGCGGCTTCGGCAGGATCGTGAACTGGCTTTGGAACAGTATCCTGAACAGATGTGGCAATATCAGGGACGGGCATCACAGCAGCAGGGGCTGGCTCACCAATCTCAGTTTCCTGATTGACAGAAGCCATCCAGACTGCACCGGCAATTGACATAAACACAATGGTCGCGGCAACGGATCTTTTTATCTTCCTTGCCGGCTCCTGAAGTATCGCCCTCTTTACTTCAGCTACTGAATTGTACCTTTGCTCTTTGTCGCGACGCAGACATCGGGATGAAATAAAATGGAAACTGCTACTCAACTCATTGATAATAACTCCAATAGACCATATGTCGCTGCGGGCGTCCAGTTTCTCGCCGGCAATGAGTTCAGGTGAGGCATATGCCATAGTTCCTGCCGGGGCTTTGAAAGAACAATATGAGTCTGCATCAGAGAGTCCGAAGTCAATGATCTTTACATTCCTTCCGTTGTTTGTGATCATTATATTCTCCGGTTTGAGGTCTCTGTGGATTATCTGCTTTCTGTGGATATACTCCAGAGCATCACAGGTTTCGCAGATTATTTTCCGGGCCAATGTCTTGTCGACAACTCCTTCACATAGGAGGCTTTCAAGATTCCTTCCGTCGATCCATTCCATCACTATGCAATGTCCGATGGATGGGAAATCGATAAATCCGAAATGTTGGCAGATTCCGGTATGGTCCAATGAGAAACCTATGTTGAACTCCTTTTTGAGCAGTTCTTCATAGAGGGGATTCCCGCGATATTCCTTTTTCAAGGCTTTGTAGACAAAGAATCTTCCGTTCTTGCTGCCACGGTACAACTCATTGAATCCACTCTCGGAAGAGTGGATGAGTTCGAGACTTTGGGAGTCTGTATGAATGCTGCCCGGGGCATCAGGCAGGAAAAAACCGGAAGGCCCTAACATAATCTGTGTATATTCATACAAAGATACGGCTTTTTTGCTAATTTTGTCTATTGTGAAAACTCCTGTCATTCATATTATAGCATTGCTGTTGTGTGTCTTTAACTTCCAGATGGTAAAGGCTCAGGAGTCATTGGATTCCGAACTGGAACGCTATGAGCAGATGTGTGAGGTGTGTCTGGAACTTAAAGCCAGAATGTCAAGGGGAGAGCCGATATCCAGAGAAGAAGCTAAGTCTACTATCAATTTCTTCGTGACTACCAATAAAAGACTTAAATCCAAGGAGTCAGAGATGACGTCTGCTCAGCGTCAGCGTTTCAGAGATGTCGGGCAATGGTTTTCTACCGGAATCAGGCCACAGGTAACATACATAGCAGAGGTCTTGCCTATAGTGGAATGCTCCTTTCCGTCGAGACTCACGGTCAATGATATTGCCGGGATATTGATTCCTCACCAGGATCCGGATGTTTTTCCTTCTGCCCGTTTATGGAAATACCGTACGGACTTTATCCTGCTCGCGGAAATGTCAGCTCCCGATCTTTCGTACGGACTTCGAGCCGGGGTGAAAGGCCGAACCTTCGGTGGTTATCTGGCCTTCAGGTCCAATTTCGTAAAGGCATCCGCTGATTATTCCTGTCATTCGGACGGCACTCTTGAAAACGGAAGTACTATCTGGCCGGGTGGTGCAGAAAAGACCACGTCCTTTATTGCATCTGCCGGTTTTCTTGCACAGACAACTCCTTGGCTGATTCTTTATGCCGGAGCCGGTTATGGAAACCGCCAGCTTCTGTGGCAGGATATCGACGGCGGATGGGCACAGGTGTCTGATTGGTCTGTGAAAGGACTGGAGGCTGAGACCGGAGCAATAGTCAGATGGAATCGAGTGGCTTTCTCAGCCGGGGTCTCGACTGTCCGTTTCCGCACCTGCTCTGCCACGGTCGGTATCGGATTCTATTTCTGAAATATATTCTTTATCGAAAGCACGGATTGACCCGTTTCTGTGCTTTTGATCTGCGAAATTGTCTTCGAAAGCACAAATCGAAGCGTTTTTATGCTTTCGACCATAAAAATTACATCCGAAAGCACGGATTGACCCGTTTTTATGCTTTCGACCCATAGTGGTTTATGATGATCGCAAGCCTTGAACATCGTGTAAGAGAGAAAATGCCAAAGACACGCTCAAAACACCGTGAAAACAGCAAAACGCGCGAGATTTTCCTGAAATCTCGCGCGTTCTATTGTAAGGATATCAGTCATTACTGATTCTTTGGTCTCATCTGTGGGAAGAAAAGAACATCCTGGATGGTAGGGGAATTGGTCATAAACATTGTAAGACGGTCGATTCCCATACCGAGTCCTGATGTAGGAGGCATACCGTACTCGAGTGCACGTACGAAGTCCATATCGATGAACATTGCCTCATCGTCTCCCTTGTCCTTCAGCTTGAGCTGATCCTGGAAACGCTCGTACTGGTCGATTGGGTCGTTAAGCTCGCTGTATGCATTGGCGAGCTCCTTGCCGCATACGAAGAGCTCGAAACGTTCTGTGAGCTCCGGATTTGTACGGTGACGCTTTGTAAGCGGTGACATTTCCACAGGATAGTCTGTGATGAATGTTGGCTGGGTAAGGTGCTTCTCGCAATACTCTCCGAAGATTGCGTCGATAAGCTTGCCCTTGCCGAATGAAGGATCGGTCTCGACGTGGAGCTTCTTGCAGGTCTCGCGGAGCTCGTCCTCAGTCATTCCTGCTACGTCTACTCCAGCGTATTCCTTGATGGCCTCGAGGATAGGGAGGCGGCGGAAAGGCGGCTTGAAGTCTACCTGCTTGTCACCGATTGTAACCTCTGTCTGGCCGTGGAGCTTGAGAGCGATCTTCTCGAGAAGCTTCTCCACGAACTCCATCATCCAGATGTAGTCCTTATAAGCCACATAGATCTCCATACAAGTGAACTCTGGGTTGTGGGTCTTGTCCATACCCTCGTTACGGAAGTCCTTTGCGAACTCGTAAACTCCGTGGTATCCTCCGACGATGAGTCTCTTGAGATAGAGCTCGTTGGCAATTCTCAAATAGAGAGGAATGTCGAGAGCGTTGTGGTGAGTGATGAACGGACGAGCTGTTGCACCGCCTGGGATGCTCTGGAGGATAGGAGTCTCCACCTCAAGGCAGCCTGCTTCATTGAAATACTCACGCATTGTAGCCACGATCTGGCTTCTCTTTATGAATGTATCGCGTACCTGAGGGTTTACGATCAGGTCAACGTATCTCTGTCTGTACTTGAGCTCAGGATCTGAGAATGCATCGAACACTTCACCGTCCTTCTCCTTCACGATCGGAAGCACGCGGAGAGACTTGCTCAGGAGGGTAAGTTCCTTTGCGTGAACTGAAAGCTGGCCTGTCTTGGTGATGAAGGCGAATCCCTTGATACCGATGATGTCTCCGATGTCAAGAAGCTTCTTCCATACGGTGTTGTACATTGTCTTGTCCTCGCCGGGGCAGATCTCGTCACGGTTGATATACACCTGGATACGTCCTGTCTCGTCCTGGATCTCTCCGAACGAAGCTGCACCCATAATACGTCTTGACATAATTCGGCCTGCGATGACCACTTCCTGGAAATTGCCTTTCTCCTCGTCGTACTCAGCCTTGATCTGCGCAGCAGATGTGTTGATAGGGTAGAGTGGTGCAGGATAAGGCTCGATTCCGAGTTCCCTGAGCTTAGCAAGCGATTCTCTTCTGAAAAGCTCCTGCTCGTTGAGGTCCATAATGCTCATAGCTATAAATATTTATTTTGTTTATCAATATTCTCGTTAAGCCATAAAATGGCAAATTAAAGCACAAAAATAGCATAAATAATTCTGAAATTGAAACAAAATCCATATCTTTGTGTGCTATGGCAGTGGAAAAGAAGTGGATATTGCGCGAAAGCTCTGAGCCTGAGACAGTCAGGCAGCTTTCTTCTGAACTCGGAGTGGATCCTGTATTGGCTGAACTCCTGGTCCAGAGGGGTGTCCATACATTCCATCAGGCGCGTTCTTTCTTTCGTCCGAGTCTGGATGATCTTCACGATCCGTTCCTTATGACTGATATGGACAAGGCTGTGGAAAGAGTGCATCAGGCAGTAGTTTCAGGAGAAAAGATCCTGGTCTATGGCGACTATGATGTGGATGGTACCACTGCAGTTTCACTCGTTTATTCTTTCCTTCGTCGACTCACGGGTGCCGTGGACTTCTATATCCCTGAAAGATATGACGAAGGTTACGGAGTTTCATACAAGGGTATCGACTGGGCCTCGGAAAACGCTTTCGGTCTGATCATTACCCTTGACTGTGGCATCAAGGCCAATGAAAAAGTGGAATATGCCCGCGAAAGAGGCATTGATGTAATCATCTGCGACCATCATCTTCCTGAAAATGAACTTCCTAAAGCAGTAGCAGTGCTTGACCCGAAGAGGGAGGACTGCTTCTATCCTTTTGATGACCTTTCAGGTTGTGGTGTGGGATTCAAGCTCGTTCAGGCTTATTCTCAGAGATACGGAATCCCTTTCGAGACACTGATTCCGCTTCTTGATCTTCTTGTAGTCAGCATCGCATCCGATCTGGTTTCTGTCACAGACGAGAACCGCGTTCTGGCCCATTTTGGCCTCAAGCAACTCAACGGAAATCCCCGTGAGGGTCTTCTTGCTATGATACAGCTTTCTGGACTTGAACCGAGCCATATCACCATCGACGATATCGTATTCAAGATCGGACCTCGTATCAATGCTGCCGGCCGTATGGAATCCGGTCGCATAGCGGTGGAGCTTCTCACAGCTTCTGATGTGAACGAAGCCATCCGTATCGGTACCGAGATCAATGAGCACAACAACGAAAGAAAGAATATCGACAGACGCATTACTCAGGAAGCTCTTGAAATGGTCCGTTCAGGAAACTGTCTTTCCGGAGAGAATGCGACTATCGTATATAACCCTCAGTGGCACAAGGGAGTAGTGGGAATCGTGGCGTCGCGTCTTGTGGAGGCGTTCTACAAGCCTACGATCGTATTCACCCAGTCTCAGGGCGGGCTGGTGACCGGTTCTGCCCGAAGCGTACACGGATTTGATCTCTATGATGCCATCGAGAGATGCTCAGACCTTCTGGAGAATTTCGGAGGACACCTCTATGCTGCGGGCCTCACCTTAAAGGAAGAAAATCTCCCTGCTTTCTGCGAAAGGATCGAAAAGGCAATTTCAGGAACAATCATTCCGGAAATGCAGACCCCTGTCGTGGATGTGGACGCGAGACTGAACTTTTCACAGATAACCCCTAAGTTTCTGCGTATATTAAAGCAGTTCCAGCCGTTCGGTCCCGGCAATTCCGCTCCTGTCTTCCTCACCGAAAATGTCTATGACAATGGAATGGGAAGAAAGGTGGGTGCTGAAGGCGGTCATCTGAAGCTTGAGCTCATCCAGGAATCTCACCCATATCATCACATCTCGGCCATTGCTTTCAATATGGCTGACTTCTTCGACCATATCAAGGCAGGCAATCCTATCGACGTCTGCTACTCTATCGTAGAGAACTATTACCGTGGCACAGCCAACACACAGCTTCGCATCAAGGATATGCACGAGCGTGACGAAATGATCTGATTTCAACTGTTCCCAATATCAATATTCACAAAAATGCCTATATTAGCGGAAAATATAGGAGGATAGTGATATGGAGGGAAATATCGAGCTGAAGACAGCGTGGGAATTTGTGGAGAAGACCGGTAAAAGCGTGTTTCTGACAGGAAAGGCCGGTACGGGAAAGACTACTTTCCTAAGGAAGGTGGTCGAGCAGTCAAAGAAGAGGGTAGTGGTGGTCGCCCCAACAGGAATTGCAGCTATCAATGCAGGTGGAGTTACAATACATTCATTCTTCCAATTACCCCTGCATCCTTTCATTCCCGGAATGAAGATCGAATCCAAATTTGCATTCAGCAAAGAAAAGAGGAGCATAATCAAGACAATCGATATCCTTATCATCGATGAGATAAGTATGGTCAGATGCGATCTTCTGGAGGCGATTGATTCTGTCCTGAGGCGTTTCCGTAACAGATACAAGCCCTTCGGAGGTGTCCAGCTTCTGATGATAGGTGACCTTCAGCAGCTCTCTCCTGTCATTACTGAAGAAGAATTCCAGCTTCTTGCACCATATTATACATCGCCGTATTTCTTCGGTAGCCGTGCACTGGCATCTGTAGACTATGTTACCATAGAATTGAAAGAGGTATACAGGCAGCAGGATCAGCATTTCATAGACATATTGAATTCTGTCCGCAACGGTCGTCCTTCGTCGGAGGTAATCCGTGCTCTGAACTCCCGCTATGACCCTCATTTTGTCCCCGGAGCAGACGAAGGGTACATACGTCTGACCACGCACAATCAGATAGCAGACAATTACAACTCTCAGCAGCTCAGCCTGATAGAAGAGCCCGTGCATTCATTTGAAGCCGTTGTAAGCGGAAATTTCCCCGAATATTCATATCCGACCGAGGCTTGTCTGGAACTGAAGGTAGGAGCTCAGGTTATGTTCGTGAAGAATGATCCTTCCAGCGAGAAAAGATATTACAATGGAAAGATCGGCGTCGTGACCGACTTTTTCGAAGAATACATTCTGGTCCAATGTCCCGGCGACGACGAGAAGATAGCCGTTGAACCTCTTGAGTGGGAAAACAGCCGTTACATAATCAATGAGCAGACTCAGGAAATGGAGACCGAAGTCCAGGGTGTCTTCCGCCAATATCCATTAAGATTGGCCTGGGCCATAACCATTCACAAGAGCCAGGGCCTTACATTTGACAAGGCCATCATTGATGCCGCATCTTCATTCGCCTCCGGTCAGGTATATGTCGCATTGAGCCGATGCCGCACCTTGGAGGGAATTGTTTTGGCTACTCCTCTTCGCGCCGATTCTGTAATCACCGACCTTCACGTGGAAGATTATATCGAAGGGCAGGAGGCTGCGGCGGAACGAAGTCTTGCACGACTGGAATCCATTAAGGAGGAATATTATAAAGAACTTCTCGGTGAACTCTTTGATTTCAAGGAGCTTGCTTCCCTTCAGAAACGAATGCTGGGAGTCAGCAAGGACTTTCCGTCAGGTACCGTAGTAGGCCTTGCCCAGAAGCATAACGACATTCTCAATGCATTGAACGAAAGGGTGATTCCAGTGGGGGAGAAGTGGCAGCTGATCATAAGGCAGAAACCTTTCCAGGTGATCGCTTCACCGGATTTTGCCGCCAGAATAAAGAATGGTTGCAGTTATTTTCTTGAGCATATTGATGCCGCATACGGAGATTTCCTTGAAAAGACCAAAGATATCAAAGCAGAAAACAAGGAACTCGTAAAAAGGTACGGCAATATCTGGAACGATCTCGACTTCGAACTTAGAGTGATAAGGCTTCTTCTGAAGTCAATGGCAGTTCTTTCGTTTACAACGGATAATTACCTCAGAGAAAGGCAGGTAGCTGTCTACGACGCTTCCGGAATAGTCCCAAAGGAATTAAAGACTCCGAAGAAATCTGCCAGGACCTCCGCCGCCAAACCTGCCAAGGAGAAGAAGGAAGATACCAAGGTGACTACCTTCAAGCTTTATAAACAGGGTATGAGTGTTAAGGATATAGCTAAGGAACGCGACTTGAATCAGCGCACGATAATTACACATCTTGCCCATTATGTGGCTAAGGGAATGATTCCAGTGGAAGAGTTTGTCTCGCCGCAGAAGATGGAAACAATACGTGAAGCTATTGATGCTCAGGGAGGTATAAAGAAATTGTCAGCTATTAAGGAAGCCTGCCCGGAGGACGTGACATATCAGGACATTATCCTTGTCATCGCCTCGATAGAGAATCAATGATTGCCTGAGCCACTTCATCCGCGGACTTGCCGTCAATATCAATAATGATATGGGCTGCGCCTTCATACGTGGCTGCACGCTGGGCCATCAGCTCGGTAATCCGTTGGTGCACATTCCCTTTCAGCATCGGACGCCCCTGAGTTTCTCCTTCCAGATGCTCCGCCAATGTCTCGACAGTAGCCCTCAGATATACACACATTGTCCTCTCCCTGACAATCTCCGCACACTCTCTTGTCATTATTGTTCCCCCTCCGAGTGATATGATCTCCAAGTATTGATCGGTTAGTGACGTATGCCTATTGTATGCAGGAGGCATCAGCACTGCTCTATCCAGAACCCTACGCTCAATCTCCCTGAACCCACTCTCGCCGATCTCTGCAAAAATCTCCGGAATACTATTTCCAGCCTCAGCCTCGATCATCTCATCCAGATCCATAAAACGGCAGCAGAGCAGCTGTGAGAGTTTCCTCCCGACACTGCTCTTGCCGCATCCCATAAATCCTGTCAAAGATAGAATCATAAGTTTATATAATTCTTATGAAGATTCTCACGTCGCTAATTGCATTTGCTCATCCGATCAATGCCTAAAACAAAGTCAGCTGTCCGTCATCATCCTGAACTTCGTCAGCAGGAATATCATCTACAACATCAGAATTGTCGATCTCTCCTGCCTGATTTTCAGCCTCAGACGCTTCTGTAACCACATCATCCTCAGGCTTATGCAATGGCTCCGTAAACTGCACCTTCTTTACATCATACTGACTGGTCTTCTTACCCTTTGCCTGAATACCCTTCTTGGCAATGAACTCCTCGGCATCGATCAGTTCCGGATCCCTGTTCTCATTCTTACCACCGAAAATCACCTCTATCTGAGGATGTTTGTCGTCGCTCAGAGCCACCAGATAAGATCCCTTCGCCTCTGAGATGAAGCTTACTGCAGTATTGTCGCTTACATCGAACGAGAACCTCTTCACATAGAAGGCTGCCACAGCCTTATCATAGTACAGGGCTGTATAGATCTTATTGACATCAAGCTTCTCGATCTTAAGCAGATCGCCCTGGTACCTGTTGCTCAGGTCGAATGAAGTAGTATAATATGTACCGTCCTTGAATATAGCGAGAATGTGGTCTCCTGTGTTGAACTGGCCCAGATGCATACCTCTTCCGTCTTCATTCAGACGCTGGATATCCTCGTCAAACCAGATATCCTTACCTCCGATTGTCGATATACCCTTCGACTTAAGCGTAATCTTCTGGATCGGATTCTTCGAAACGAGATTACCTCGTGAAGCACGTCCCTTGATACCGAGCTGTGAGAAATCATATTCGTCGATGAGCTTTTTCAGCTTAGGACGTTGACGCAGATAAATCTTCACAGTCTCTGCCTCTCCGTTATGATTGACAGTAAACCAAAGGATCTTTGATCCCGGAGTACCCTGTGTTATATCATACTCCTTATCTCGGGTGATACCGGTCACTGCAAATCTCTTGGCATAGCTGACTGCGGTCTTACCCTCTCGATAAATCACATTGTAGATGGTTCTCTGGTCGTTTCTGTTGAAGATGCCCACATACAATATATCCTTTCCGAAGAATGCCTTCTCGCTGACCTTCGTCACCACATATTTACCATCGCCGTGGATGACAATGATCTCAGAAAGATCGGAACAATCGCAGATATACTCGGCGTTGTCCTCCTTCTTGAGATTGATTCCAACAAAACCCTCTGCCTTGTTTGCGTAGAGCTTTGCATTATTGATAACCACCTTGGTAGTCTCGATTGACTCGAACTCCATAATCTCTGTAAGTCTCGGATATGCCTTTCCGTATTTCTTCTTGAGATTCTTGAAGTAATTTATAGTGAACTCGGTAAGATGATCGAGGTGATTCTGTATCTCTTCCATCTCCGCCTCTATTCCCTTGAGCTTTTCATCTACAGCCTTGGTGTCGAACTTAGAAATCTTTCTTACCGGCTTCTCCACGAGCCTGTTGATGTCTTCCATCAGGATAGGTCTCTTAAGAAGCTTCTGATATTTCATCATCTTGTCGAATACTTCCTGAAGCTGGGCCTCCCAGGTCTCGGCATCCTTTTCGAGTATCTTATATACCTTGTTCTCAAAGAAGATCTTCTCCAATGAATTATAGTGCCACTCGTTTTCCAGCTCGCTGAGTCTGATCGAAAGCTCCTGACCGAGAAGATCGCGCGTATGGAATGTGCTGTGACGGAGTATGTCATTGACACTCAGCACCTGAGGCTTATTCTCGTGAATGACGCAGGTGTTTGGAGTGATGGAAACCTCGCAGGCTGTGAATGCATAAAGAGCATCGATAGTCTTGTCCGGTGACACATCGTTCGGAAGGTGGATCAGGATGTTGGCTTCAGCACTGGTCAGGTCATCGATCTTCTTGATCTTTATCTTACCGCTTTCCTTAGCCTCCATAATCGATTCTTTCACAGCATCTGTTGTCTTGCTGAAAGGAATCTCTGTTATGGCCAGGGTGTTCTTATCTATCTTCTCGATCTTCGCGCGTACCTTTATCTTACCGCCTTTCTTCTTGCTGCTGTATTTAGAACAATCGGCCGAGCCTCCGGTAAGGAAATCAGGGAAAATCTCGAAATCCCTGCCTTCCAGCACGTCGATCGAAGCATCAATGAGTTCATTGAAATTATGAGGGAGAATTTTTGACGCGAATCCCGTACCGATACCTTCCGTACCTTGAGCAAGAAGAATAGGGAACTTCACCGGAAGCTCTATAGGCTCCTGGTTTCGTCCGTCATATGATGTCATCCAATTGGTAGTCTTAGGATTGAACATCACTTCCTTTGCGAATTTGCTCAGACGTGCCTCGATATAACGCGGAGCGGCATTGGCGTCGCCTGTAAGTATGTTACCCCAGTTTCCCTGACAATCCACCAGATAGTTTCTCTGGCCGATCCATACCAGGGCTCCAAGGATGGACTGGTCTCCGTGAGGGTGGAACTGCATTGCCTGACCGACGATATTGGCCACCTTGGTGTAGCTTCCGTCGTCGATGCGCCACATTGCGTGGAGAACACGTCTCTGCACAGGCTTCAATCCATCTATCAGATGAGGTACAGCTCTGTAAAGGACTGTATATGATGCATAATCGATATACCAGTCCTTGAACATCTTGGAAAGCTTGTATTTTCTGCTGTTCTCTCCAAAAAGCTTGTCGAACTTGCCCGGGGCACTGTCTTCCGGTGCCTCTTCATCCGATTCGATATTGAGATCCTCCTCAGGGAGATCGATATCTTCAATACTCATAAGTTCTTAAAATCAATTGGTTATCAGTATTCGTAGCCGAATTTCCTCAGCTCTTTCTTGCTCTCCCTCCAGTCTGGATCGACCTTGACGAAAAGACTTAGGAAAACTTTCTTCTGGAAGAAGTCTTCCATATCGATTCTGGCCTGGGTGCCGACCTTCTTGAGGGACTGGCCTCCCTTGCCGATTATAATGCCCTTCTGGGTGTCGCGCATCACATATATTACCGCGCTGATGTCATATCGCTCTGCACCTTCCTTGAATTCCTCCACCACTACCTCGCAGCTGTACGGAATCTCCTCCTTATAATTGAGGAAGATCTTCTCGCGCACGATCTCAGATGCGAAGAAACGGAGGTTCTTGTCAGTGAATACATCCTTGTCATACCAGGCTGGTGCCACAGGAAGGTTTCCGACAATAGCATCGAAGATATTGTCCAGATTGAACTTTTCCTGTGCCGAAGCAGGGAATATGATGGCGTTAGGAATCTGCTCCTTCCACCAGTTCATAAGTTTCAGTACCTCTTCCTGGCTGCTGATGTCTATCTTGTTGATTACCAGTATGACAGGGCATTGGAGTTTCTGGAGTTTCGCGATGTATTCATCATTCTTATCTCCTTTCTCCACAGTGTCAGTCACATAGAGAATGATGTCCGCATCACCGATGGCGGTGTCCACAAAATTCATCATACTCTGCTGGAGCCTATAGTTCGGTTTCAGGATACCCGGAGTGTCGGAATACACGATCTGGTAATCCTCTCCGTTCACGATACCCATAATCCTGTGCCTTGTCGTCTGTGCTTTGGCAGTGACAATAGACAGCTTTTCGCCTACAAGGGCATTCATAAGCGTGGATTTGCCCACATTCGGATTACCGATGATGTTGACAAATCCAGCGCGATGTCTTTTGGTCTGTTCGCTCATATTTATTAAAGATATGCACCCATCTTAAGCAGATTGGTCTCACCCTCAGAGAGATATCTCCACTCTCCTCTCTTGAGACCTCTCTTTGTAAGGCCAGCGAAATACACTCTGTCAAGAGCCTTCACCTCGTATCCGAGGGATTCGAAGATTCTTCTTACGATACGGTTCTTGCCTGAGTGGATCTCGATGCCGAGCTTTCTGTGGTCATCCTCCTCGATATACTCGAGCTCGTCAGCTGCGATCATTCCGTCAGGGAGCTCGATTCCGCTGAGGATCTTCTCATAGTCTTCCTGCTTGAGCTTGCTGTCGAGTGACACCTGATAGATCTTCTTCTTATCGTATGAAGGATGAGTAAGCTTCTCTGCGATCTCGCCGTCGTTAGTGAACATAAGCACTCCTGTAGTGTTCTTGTCGAGACGTCCTACAGGGAAAACTCTTGAAGGACAGCCCTTGAGGAGATCCATCACAGTCTTGTCTGCGTGAGGGTCGCTTGCAGTAGTCACATATCCCTTAGGCTTGTTCATCACGATGTAGATCTTTTCCTCTCCCTTGAGTCTTTCACCGTTGAAACGGATGTCGTCAGTGGTGATGTTTACCTTTGTACCGAGCTCGGTAACAACCTCACCGTTCACTGTTACAACACCTGCAAGGATGAAGTTGTCAGCCTCTCTTCTTGAACATACACCTGAGTTGGCGATGAACTTGTTGAGTCTTACTTCCTCCTTGATAGGAGCCTTTACCATATCATTGTCAGAGAGTGCCTCGTTCTCTACCTGAGGTCTTCTGCTGATCATCTTGTTGATTCCGCTCTCGTTCTCGTCGCGGAAATAGTTGAAGTCGTTTCTGTTGAAGCTCTTCTTTGCTGAGTTTCTGAATCCGCCCGGCTTTCTGTCTCCGAACGACTTTCTCTCGCCTGAGAATGGCTTTCTGTCTCCGAACGATCTTCTCTCACCTCCGAAAGATGATCTTCTTTCTCCTCCTTCAGAGAATGATCTGCGTGGTCTGTCTGAATTGAAGCTTCTTCTCTCGCTGTTTTCTCCGAATGATCTTCTCTCACCTCCGAAAGATGATTTTCTTTCTCCACCTTCAGAGAATGATCTGCGTGGTCTGTCAGAACCGAAACTTCTTCTCTCGCTGTTTCCGTAAGATTTTCTTTCACCGCCTTCAGAGAATGATCTGCGTGGGCGGTCGTTGCTGAAGCTTCTTCTTTCTCCGCCTCCGAAAGACGATCTTCTTTCGCCGTCCTCAGAGAATGATCTGCGCGGACGGTCGCTGCCGTAGCTGCGTCTTTCGCTGTTGTTTCCAAAGCTTCTTCTTTCACCATTGTTAGAATGATTTCTTCTGTCACCGTACTCTCTACGGCCATCTCTGCGGCCATTGCCGCCTCTTCTGTTGTCTTCCATTGTTATGCGCCTTTAAGGCAATTTAATTGTTAAATAATAATATATTGGCTCACGCCAAAACTGTTAATTCAATTTGAATACGTATGTGATCGTTCCTTTCTGCAGGGCCGGGGCATCTGCACTCATATTGAAATGCGCTCCCAATGCCGCTTTTCTTGCCGCCTGCCAGAGGGTCTTGTCCGTCACCGTCGTTCCTTCCGCTCCTGCTACGGCCTTCTGTACGTTTCCGTAATTGTCCACCCATATCTCCACCACTACGATGCCATCCTTCTGCACTGCATAGCTTGGACGAGGAAGTGTTCCGTTCACGCTTCTTCCCGCCAGCTTGGCGTTAGGCTCTCCCGATGTCTCTCCGGTCTTTGTGTTACCCTGGGCGTGTCCGGCCTTGAGGGCGTCACTGACTTCATTTGCTGTCTGTGGTGCCAATGTGTCCTTCTGCGTCTTATTGTTTGCAGCTGAGAACAATGCCCTGCGGTCAATTTCTTTTTTACGTTCTGGTTCCGGTACTTCCACGTCCCCGGACTCGTCTACAGTAGCTTCCGGAGCTTCATTGCTCTTGGTGCCTTCATTCTGAGCCTCAGACCTTTGCACAAGGCTTATGTCCCTGGTCGGATCGGGTTCAATAGCTCTGGGAGTCGTCCCGTTCCAGGTCTGACGAGGCTTCTGGATCTCAGGCTCATCGAATTCGATGAGTATCTGCTCCTGCTCCGGCGGCGGAGGATCCATATAAGTGAATCCTGTCAGGAAGCAGCATATCATCAGAGCGGCGTGCAATAAAACCGTAAGGGCGACACCGGTCACCCTCGATTTCTGGATCTGTTTTTCACGCTCTTTGAGATACTGCTCCATAATGTTTCTATTCAGGCGAAGTCGCCATAATCACTTTGTAATGATTTCTCTTCGCTATGTTCATCACTGCCACAACTTCCTTGATCGGAACGGTCTCGTCAGCATAGATTGAGAATGTAGGATCGTCCTCAGCCTGAAGCAGTTCGATAAGTTCGTCCTCTATCTTGTCGAATCTGATCGGAGTCTCGTTTCCATTGATGTGGTAGGAGAATCTGTTCTTGTCCTGCCAATGCTTGATCGACACGCTGACCGTAGCCTTTGCCGATACCTGACCCGTACTCTTCGGGAGAAGAAGTTTCAAGGCGTTAGGATTGATGAGTGTCGAAGTCACCAGGAAAAAGATCAGGAGCAGGAACACGATGTCGGTCATTGATGACATCGAGAACCCTGAATCTACCTTTGTTGTCCTTTTGATTGCCATTTCCTTGAAAGATTATCTGCCTGCCGGCTCGTGAAGCATATCGATGAACTCGATGGTAGTGCTCTCCATCTTGAATACGAGGTTCGAAATCTGCGAAGTGAGGTAGTTGTATCCGAAGTATGCGATGATACCTACGAAGAGACCTCCTACTGTGGTGACCATTGCCTCATAGATACCTCCTGAGAGGAGAGTGATGTCGATGTTGTTTCCTGCATTGGCCATTTCGAAGAATGCGCGGATCATACCGGTAACGGTTCCGAGGAATCCGATCATCGGAGCACCTCCGGCTATGGTCGCGAGCATAGGGAGACCTTTCTCGAGTCTTGCAACCTCCACATTACCCATATTCTCCACAGCTGTCTGGATGTCTGTCAATGGCCTTCCTATTCTTTCTACACCCTTCTCCACGAGTCTGGCCACAGGTGAGTCGTATTTCTGGCAGAGTGCCATTGCGGACTTGATCTTTCCTTCATAAATCAGGTCGTGGATATCCTTCATAAAGTTCTTGTCGATCTTTCCTGCCCTGCGTATCATCCACCATTTGTTGCCGAAGATGTAGATGGCCATAATAGAAAGAATGAGAAGGACGAGCATAAGCCATCCGCCCTTTACCGCCATCTCGATGAGGGAGAAGTCCATTTCCTGCGGTAGTGCCTGAGCAGGAATTTCCGCCGCTGTTTCAGCGGCCTGAAGAAGGTTGAAAAGCATAGTTATTTACAGTCTTTTTAATTGTCTTTTTCGGGTCTGTTTTCGCATAAGCGCGAAATCGTGCAAAATTAGTCAAAAAATCGTGAATGCTCAAATTTATTTATATAAGGCACCGCTGAAAAATAAAGCTTTTCCCGGTACGGAACTGCCTGCATCAGAGCGCGAACCATCTTCAATGAGGCATTTGATCCACTCAGGCTGCCGTTTCCCGCGCCCTACTTCGATAAGCGATCCTACTATGGCCCTGACCATATTTCTAAGGAAACGGTTTGCCTTGATCCTGAATACGATATAATCTCCTTCCGAGCACTCCATCCCCATCATTTCCACGTGAGTGGGACGGTATGTGCTCCAGCTTGCCTCAGTTATCTTGCATATGGAAGTCGTGTTGTTTCCTCCGGTCTTTTCAAAACAGCGGAAGTCGTGCTCCCCCAAAAGGTATGCCGCAGCTTCATTCATCTTTGCGATGTCCAGAGGATATCTCATCCGATATGAAAATCTTTCACAGAAAGGGTCTTTTGTGAAATGTATGAAATAATGATATTCCCTTGAACGGGCGTCGAATCTGGCGTGAAACTCATCTTCTGTTACGGAAACTTCGTGAACGGCCAATTCTCGTGGCAGGATGGCATTTAATTTGTAGCAAAGTTGCGCCGCTTCTATCCTGACTTCGTCAGGGAGTTCGAAGTGGGCGATATAATTGATGGCGTTGACTTCGGTGTCCGTTCTACCGGCTCCGGTCACCTGGACCGGCATTCCGGTGAGTGTCTGCAGGGCCTTTTCCAGATCACCCTGGACTGTACGGTCTTTAGGCTGTATCTGCCAGCCGCAGAATGCGCTTCCGTCGTATGATAGCCTGATTTTGTATCGCATATTAGAAACTGTTTAAATTTTTATACGAAATATTGAAACTGAACAAATTCTCATCTGCCTCTTATGGGTCTTTTCGGCATCTTTACCCTATCTTTTTTGTCAGATAGCTCGCTATACTCCTCAAAAGATAGTGCAAATCTGCACAAAAATACATCATAAGATTTCAGATGATGAAAAATTAAACATTTTCTTATAAAATTTGAGTAAATTTGTCGGTTTTTAGAATGCAAAAATATCCAGTTTACTCCGGACCTTCTTCCTGCCGATGTGCTCGGTACTCTGATCTATTCTCAGAAGACTGAGCAGTTCCAGATAAAGAAAGGTCCGGTCTTCGCAAATTTCGTCCTGGCCGATGAGATCAACCGTTCTCCGGCGAAGGTGCAGTCTGCCCTTCTGGAGGCGATGCAGGAGCGTCAGGTGACAATCGGTGAGGAAACTTTCAAGCTTCCTGAACCTTTCCTCGTTATGGCGACTCAGAACCCAATCGAGCAGGAGGGTACTTATCCTCTGCCAGAGGCGCAGCTCGACCGATTTATGCTGAAAGTGGTAGTGACATATCCTAAGAAGGAGGAGGAACGTCAGATCATCCGTATGAACAATACGGGAACTTTCCCTAAGGCACAGCCTGTCCTCAAGCCAGAGGATATCGTAAGAGCCCGCGAGGTCGTGAAGGATGTGTATATGGATGAGAAGATCGAGAGATATATCGTGGATATTGTCTATGCTACCCGTACTCCTGAGGATTACGGTCTGGGCAAGATTGCAGGATTCATCTCCTATGGCGCGTCACCACGTGCAAGTATCTCGCTTGCAATGGCTTCCAAGGCATATGCCTTCATAAAGAGAAGGGGATATGTGATTCCTGAGGATGTACGTGCGGTATGTTATGAAGTTCTTCGTCACCGCATCGGTCTCACCTACGAGGCTGAGGCTGAGAATATGACCACAGACCAGATCATTTCTGAAATCATCAATGCAGTAGAAGTTCCATAGGATGTCATCATTATCAGCAAACGACCTTCTGAAAAAGGTCAGGAAGATAGAGATCAAGACCAGGGCTCTGTCGCATCAGATATTCGCAGGAGAGTACCACTCGGCATTCAAAGGCCGTGGTATGGCCTTCAGCGAGGTGCGTGAGTACCAGTACGGGGACGATGTGCGCAATATGGACTGGAATGTCACCGCACGTCTCAGGGCTCCGTATGTGAAGGTCTTCGAAGAGGAGAGGGAGCTGACTGTCGTTCTGCTTGTGGATGTCAGCCGTTCAAGGCTCTTCGGTACTGTAGGCGCGAGCAGGAAGGATATGCTTGCCGAGATCGCTGCGGTATTGTCCTTTTCAGCCATTATCAATAATGACAAGGTCGGAGCGCTTTTCTTCAGCGACAAGGTTGAGAAGTTCATCCCTCCGAAGAAGGGACGAAGCCATCTTTTGCATATAATACGCGAAATCATCGAGTTTGAACCTGATACGGACGGTACGGATATTTCGGAGGCCCTTCGTTATCTGACCAATGCCATCAAGAAGAAATGTACGGCTTTTCTTCTGTCCGATATGCTTGATGTCAATGAAGACGGTACCCCTCGCTATGAGGAGGCTATGAAGGTGGCGGTGAACAGGCACGATCTCTCGATAATCGAGGTCTATGACCCTCGAGAGAGGAATATCCCGGATGTGGGTCTTGTGCATATCAAGGACTCGGAGACCGGCAAGGCTGCCTGGATCAATACTTCCAGCAAAAAGATGAGGCTGGCATATGAAGAATGGTTCCGCAATGTGGAGAATACCGCTTCGCGCCTATGCCTGAAATACAATATCGACAAGGTCAGCATTGCCCTGGACGAGGATTATGTGAAGGGGCTGATGACATTGTTTAAAAACAGATGATAGACTATGCGTAAAGCATTTATATATTTGACGCTTGTCCTGGTGGCGGCTGTGATGACATCCTGTGGAGGGAAAGATGGGAAGGATGCATCTCCGATAAGATCCTTCCTTCAGCCTTTGCAGGAGAGGGATTCTGTTCTTATTGCCGATCAGCTGCTGTATGGATTTGAACTTGACGATGTGACCGAGGGAACGAAACTGATTCCGACAGACATCGCAGACAGTCTGGATCAGAACATTCTGAGTCTGTCGCCTTGGATCCTTGATACAGTGAAGGTGACCAGGAACGGAAAGGAAAATCCCAAGACTCTTGATATCAGGGGCTCGGTAAGGATTGCGCCTTTTCTTGAGGGTGAGTATGATCTTCCTCCTATCGAACTCAGGAGGATGACACCGGACGGTATTGAAGATACATTGGTCTTCGAACCTCTTCGTCTGGAGGTGAAGACTATGCCCGTTGATACCGCGACCTTCGTGATCCACGACATCAAGGGACAGGTCCGTTATCCTGTGACTTTTGCAGAAGTCTTCCCGTGGGTGCTTCTTTATTGGGTTCTGGCCGTTATCATCATATTGACCGTATGTCTTGTGATTATGCACCGGAGAAAGTCCGATCCGGAGTATGTGCGCAAGGATCCGGCTCATATCGTGGCATTGAGAAAGCTGGACAGCTACAGGGGCAGCAGTCTCTGGGCTCCGGAGAAGCAGAAGGCATTCTATTCCGGTGTGACGGATACGCTCAGGGCATATATGACGGAGAGATTCGGCTTCGGTGCAATGGAGATGACCACTGCGGAGATCTTCGATGAAATGAAAGGCAAGGATGCTCCTGAAAAGGTCGTCGGAGAAGTCAAGGAACTTTTCGAAAGAGCTGATTTCGTGAAGTTTGCGAAGTATGTTGCTTCGGATGATGAGAATGCAGCGGCCCTTCCTGTGGCGGTACGTTTTGTTACTGAAACCTATCAGGCCGAGGTGGAGACTGAAGCTAAAGATGGAGGAAACGAGTGATGTTTTTTGAATATCCGAAACTGTTATGGCTGCTTGTGATACCGGGATTGATGGTATTGCATTACATTTATCTTGAATTGAGCGAAAGGCATCCTCATCTGAGGGTGTCCACTTCTATGCCTTGGATGAAGGGCGGCAGATCGGTTATGTCAGTGGTACGGCATATCCCTTTTCTTCTCAGGACAGCCGCCTTGGCATTGATTGTCATTGCCATTGCCCGTCCGAGATCTTCGGAACAGATAGAAAAGGTCGATACGGAAGGAATAGATATTATCCTGGCTATGGACGTGTCCACTTCGATGCTTGCGCGTGACCTTACCCCGGACCGAATCAATGCGTCTAAGGATATTGCGATTGAATTCATAGCACAGCGTCCTTCAGACAGGATGGGAATCGTTGTGTTTGCCGGAGAAAGTTTCACTCAGTGTCCTCTTACCACTGATCGTGCGACATTGATAAATCTGATGAAGGAGGTGCAGACCGATCTTATCGAGGACGGAACCGCTATCGGAAACGGACTGGCGACAGCGGTGGCCAGAATGAAGGATTCCGATGCGAAGAGCCGCGTGGTGATCCTGCTTACCGACGGAGTCAATAACAGAGGAGAGATCTCACCGCAGACAGCGGCTGAAATCGCTAAGACTTATGGCGTGAGGGTATATACGATCGGTGTAGGTACCAATGACGATACTGCCCCATATCCTGTGATGACGCCTTGGGGTGTGGAGATCCAGGATGTAAAGGTAGAAATCGACGAAGCTCTGCTTTCTCAGGTAGCGGAGTCCACCGGAGGAAAATATTTCAGGGCAACAGACAATACCAAGCTTGCGGAGATCTACAGCGAGATCAATAAGATGGAGAAGGTCCGTACGAGTGTGGACAGTTTTCCTGTCTATAAGGAATTGTTCGGGAAATTTGCTTTGCTGGCATTGCTGGCAATAATGTTGGAACTGGTGCTTAACTGGTTTGTAATAAGGAGGTTTGTATGATAAATTTTGCTCAGGCCCAATATCTTCTGCTTCTGTTTCTGGTGCCGTTCTTCTTTGTCATTCAGGCTGTAGTACTGAAGCTCAGGAGCAGGCGTATCAGAAAGTTCGGTGATCAGGCTCTGGTGAAGATGCTTATGCCTTCATACTCGAAGGGTAAGATCTGGATACGTCTGGTGCTGTTCTCTATAGGATTCACATTCTTTGTGATAGGTCTGGCCAGACCTCAAATCGGAGCCAGACTTAAGGAACACGAGACCAAAGGTGCGGAAATAATGATAGTTCTGGATGTGTCGAACTCTATGCTTGCCGAGGATTATTCTCCTAACAGGCTGGAGAGAGCCAAACTGGCTATTTCGAGACTTGTGGACAAGCTCCGCGATGAACGTATCGGTCTTATCGTCTTTGCCGGAAATTCGTTTGTGCAGCTGCCGATAACCACTGACTATGTCTCTGCGAAGATGTTCCTGAACTCCATTTCCACTGAGTCGGTACCTGTGCAGGGTACTGCAATGGGCGATGCCATCAGCACTGCTATGAAGAGTTTCAGTCTTCAGAGTGAGAAGAGCCGTGCTGTCATTGTGATTACGGATGGTGAGAATCACGAGGATGACCCGGTATCTGCGGCACAGCAGGCTGCTGAACTCGGAGTCAGAGTGTTTACTATCGGAGTAGGTTCTCCGGAAGGCAAGCCGATTCCATTCGAGGGGGAACTTTTGAAGGATAAGAATGGCGAGATCGTGGTGACCAGACTGGATGAGAGTATCCTGAAGGATGTGGCTGATGCCGGAAACGGACTCTATGTACGTGCAGGAACCAGCGAATTCGGTCTGAATCCGGTGATAGACCAGATCAAGAAGATGGAAGATGAGAAGTATAGCTCCGTTGTCTTTGAAGAGTATGATGAGCAGTTTATGAATTTCTTTGCCATAGCATTGATTTTCTTTGTGTTGGAGATGCTTGTAGGGGACAGGAAGCCGAAGAGACACTTGTTCAGAAGATAGTAGTTCGACCTCATTGTCATCAGGAACTACGTCTCATTGCCATCAGGAACTTCGTCTCATTGTCATTCTGAGAAGCGTAGCGACGTGAGAATCTATAAATATGATTATTGTAAATTATAATGAATAAGTATAAAAACATATTCCTGTTGATCGCGATTCTGATTTCAGCCTCTGCCTGGGGACAGGTGGACAAGAAAGAGGTCCGTCGTGGCAACAAGGAGTTCAGGAAGGAGAATTATGAAGCAGCCTTTCAGGATTATCTGAGGGCAGTGGAGAAGGATACCTCGTCGATTGCAGCAAATTATAATATGGCTTCTGCCCTTTATCGTATGGAACAGTATGATCAGGCGCAGCAGGCTCTCGACAGGATAAAGGAAACCGCACCAGTGTCAGCTTCTGCGGCTGATTATCTGTATAATCTGGGCGATGTCGCTCTTCAGAGGAAGGATTATCAGGCAGCGGTGAAGGCTTTCGGAGAGGCTTTGGTTCTCAGGCCGGATGATCTTGATGCGAAGGAGAATTTCATCTACGCCAGAAAGAAGCTCCAGGACCAGCAGAATCAGCAGCAGAATGATCAGAACAACGATCAGAACCAGGACAATAACGATCAGAATCAGAACCAGAATCAGAACCAGAATCAGAACCAGGATCAGAACCAGAACGAACAGAACCAGGACAACCAGGATCAGAACAAGGATGATGATCAGAGTGATCAGAATAAGCAGGATGATCAGCAGAACAATAATGATCAGAACCAGGATCAGCAGCCTCAGAATCAAGACAGTCAGCCACAGCAGCAGGAGGCCCAGATAACACCTCAGGCTGCACAGCAGATGCTTCAGGCTATTCAGGCCAAGGAGAAAGAAACACAGGACAAGGTGAACAAGAAGAAGGCGGCTGTCCTGAAGTCAAGACAAAAGGATAAGAATTGGTAATATATATGAAAAGATTATTTGCAATGATTGTGTTGGCCTTGGCCACTGTCCTCGCCTATGCTCAGACAGAGATACAGGTGCAGGTGCATAACGTGGTGGCTGAGGATGAACAGTTCAATGTTACATTCGTTATAGAGGGGGAGGAAAAGTCGTCGGATTTCGCTTGGTCGCCTGGAGATGACTTCCAGCTTCTCTGGGGACCTCAGCAGGGACGTTCTACAAGTGTCCAGATAATTAATGGCAAGACTACAAAGTCGGTTCAGACCACATATTCATATGTCCTCCGTCCTGTAAAGACTGGAAAATTCACTATTGCCAGAGCTGTTGCAAAAGTAAAAGGTCAGGAAATCCATTCTGCCCCGGTCACTATCGAAGTTGTTGCAGCCGGCTCAGGAAGGTCTTCTCAGGGACAGGCGCATTCCCAGTCGGGAACTACCCAGCCAAGGCAGTCTTCAAATGCTGGAGTTCAGGATGACGATATCTTCCTTATATTGAACCTTAGTAGGACTGATGTTGTTGTAGGTGAGCCGATTACAGCTGTCATAAAACTTTATCAGAGGGTAAATGTCGCAGGATTCGAAAGTGCGGTTTTCCCTACATTCAATGGTTTCTGGAGCCAGGAACTTGAAGCTCCTTCCAATATCGAGTTTGCTCGCGAGACTTATGACGGCAAGATATATAACTCGGCTCTTCTGAGAAAATTCGTTCTTATACCTCAGCAGCAGGGACAGATAAAGATAGATCCGGCAGAGCTTGTATGCCTTGTCAATGTAAGGGTGTCATCGGGGGGTGCAAGCATTTTCGACGGATTTTTCGATGACTACAGGACTATAAGGAAAAGAGTGACTTCCAAACCTTTGACAGTCAATGTGTCTCCGCTTCCTGCAGGTGCTCCGGCTTCTTTTGCAGGGGGAGTGGGCGAATTCACTATCTCAGCTAAAGTCAGCAAGGACAGTCTCAAGACACACGAGGCTGCATCCCTGCTTGTGACTGTATCCGGAAACGGCAATGTGTCCCTCCTCTCTGCGCCGAAGGTAACCTTCCCGCTTGATATGGAAGTCTATGATACAAAGATTTCCGACAGGATCGACAAGGGAGGCCTTTCAGGAAGCAAGATGTATGAATATCCTTTCATTCCTCGCAGCTATGGAGATTTCGTGATCGAGCCTGTAAAGTATTCTTACTACGATGTCAATAAGAAGCAATATGTGACATTGGAGACACCTGCGATTTCTGTTTATGTGGAAAGAGGCAATGAAACGGAAGCTGTGACTATTGTCGGTGGCGGATCAGTACCTAAGGATGTGCGTAACCTCGGCAGTGATATACGATTCATCAATACTAAGGCACCGGGACTTGCTTCAAAGGGTGATTATCTGCTCGGATCAGGATTATTCTGGTTGATTATTGTCCTGCTTGTGATATTGGCGGTGACCTGCTGGGCGGCACTTCGTCATATCGCTGCAAGAAGAGCTGATGTGGCCGGAACCAAGAATAGAAAGGCTACCAAGATGGCTCTCAAGAGACTCAATCTTGCCGGAACCTTCCTCAAGCAGAATCTTTATACAGCCTTCTATGAAGAACTTCACAAGGCTTTGCTCGGATTCATCTCAGATAAATTGAACATTCCTGTAGCGGAGCTTTCGCGTGAGCGCATCACAGAATCTCTCAAAGAGGGTAATGTTGCGGATAAGTATATTGAAACATTCATCAGCATCCTCGATGCCTGCGAATTTGCCCGATATGCTCCGGCTACGGGTCACGAGGCAATGGCTGCGCATTATGATGCCGCCGTGGATGTGATCTCATCTATCGATTCGGATATGAAAGCAAGAAAGTCAGCTCCTAAGGGAGCGATGATGGCACTTACGCTACTTGTTCTATGGCCGGCTGCAATGCAGGGACAGGAAATGCAATATGTTGATTCACTGTGGAATACGGCTAATCAAGCATATGCAGAAGGCCGATGGTCCGATGCTGTGAACGGCTATGAGATGATCTCAGGAATGGGTCTGGAATCAGCTGCACTTTACTGCAATACAGGTGATGCATATTTCAAGGATGGAAATCCTGCCAAGGCTATCCTGTACTACGAGCGTGCATTGAAACTGGATCCTTCATATTCTGATGCGAGATTCAATCTTGCACTTCTGAACAATGGCATCAAGGACAGGATCGACGCAGTTCCGGAATTCGTCCTCAAGACCTGGTTCCGCAATTTCAGTTATATTATGGATTCGGATGGATGGGCTGTGTGCTTCATTGTATTCCTGGCATTGACTCTTGCAATGGCATTGATGTTCATATTGTCACCTTCTGTAGGTGGCCGGAGGGCCGGTTTCTTTGTCGGGATTGTTATGCTCTTGGTTGCCATACTTTCCCTTACATTCTCTGTTTGGCAGAAAAATGATGCAATGAGAGCAGATAAGGCTATAATTATGAGGCCTGTGACTTCGGTGAAGAGCTCACCGTCTGCAGAGGCTTCGACCGATCTCTTCATTCTTCACGAAGGAACCAAGGTGAAGATTCTCGATGGAGTGGGTTCCTGGAAGAATATCGAGCTTGCAGATGGAAGACAGGGATGGATCCCGTCTGCAGATCTGGAAGTAATCTGATATATACACTAACTAATACCTTATATTATTATGAAGAAATTGATGACAGCTGTTCTCTGCGTTTTGGCGCTGGGAATGGCTGCCGTTGCTTCTGGAGCAACGAAGAAGCAGACTCTGCCTGACTGGCAGGATCCGCAGGTAGTTCAGAAGAACCGTATTCCTATGGCTTCGCATTTTGAAACCGATGGATTGAAGCTTATGCTTAACGGAGTGTGGAATTTCAATTGGAATGAGGATATGAATGCCCGTCCGTCCGACTTCCATACACTGACTTATGATGACAGTGGCTGGGATTCCATTCCTGTTCCGGGAATGTGGGAACTCAACGGCTACGGAGATCCGGTCTATCTCAATGTCGGTTATGCCTGGAGAGGTCATTATGCGAACAATCCCCCTTTCCCGGCGGATTGGCATAATTATGTAGGTCAGTACAGAAGGACTTTCACACTCGATGAAGGTTGGAAAGGTAAGGATGTCTTTCTTCATATCGGCTCAGCTACTTCGAATGTGCGTGTGTGGATAAACGGTAAGGAAGTCGGATACAGCGAGGACAGCAAGCTCGAGGCAAGATTCGATATCACCAGGTTCGTCAGGACAGGTGAGAATCTTATTGCATTGGAGATCTTCCGCTGGTGTGACGGTACATATCTGGAAGATCAGGACTTCTGGAGACTTTCTGGAATTTCCCGTGATGTATATGTGTATTCTCGCGAGAAGAAGAGAATAGAAGACATCAAGGTGCAGGCTTCTGCTTCTGGTTGGGCTGAACTTTTCTTTGAAGTATCTGAAGGCGTCAAGGCTGTGATGTTTGAGATTATCGACCCTGATGGACAGACCGTGTCATTGGTTAAGAGTCCTGTAGTAGAGAATGTTACAGGGGCTAAGGTGCTTGTTCCGAAAGTCAAGCAGTGGAGTGCGGAAACTCCTTGGCTTTACACTCTCAATGTGGCGGCCTTTGACAGAACACATAATCCTGACTCTTTCGATGACAAGGGCAAGACTGAATCGGCTTCGCTGCAGTTCGGTTTCAGGGATGTGGAGATCAGCAACGGTCAGCTTCTGGTGAACGGCCAGCCGGTGCTCATCAAGGGAGCCAACAGACACGAGATGAATCCATATAAGGGATATGTGGTTTCCGAGGCTGATATGATCCAGGATATTCAGATTATGAAACGTTTGAATATCAATGCTGTACGTACTTGCCATTATCCTGATGACCCTATGTGGTACACACTCTGTGACCGTTATGGACTCTATGTCGTGGATGAAGCGAACATCGAGTCTCACGGTATGGGTTACGGCAAGGAATCTCTTGCAAATGATCCTGATTATGAACTGGCACATCTGGAACGTATCCGCAGAGTCGTTCAGAGAGATTTCAATCATCCTTCGGTAATCATCTGGAGTATGGGCAACGAGGCTGGTAACGGCCCTAATTTCTATAAAGGTTACGATCTGATCAAGTCAATGGATAAAAGCCGTCCAGTTCAGTACGAACGTGCAGAGGGAGCATCGAACACTGATATAATGTGTCCTATGTATTGGGATCATAACTGGTGCGAGAAGTATTCAGCCTCCAATCCAGACCGTCCTCTCATCCAGTGTGAGTATGCTCACGCAATGGGTAATTCGATGGGCGGACTGAAGGAATATTGGGACCTTGTCCGCAAGTATCCTTCTTTCCAGGGAGGATTCATCTGGGACTTTGTCGATCAGGCTCTATGGTGGCCTGCTGATGCCGAGAAATATGGTACAGACCACATATTCGTTTACGGCGGTGATTTCAATGACTACGATCCTTCGGACAATTCATTCTGCTGCAACGGTATCATTGCTGCCGACCGTACCCTCCATCCGCACGCTTATGAAGTGGCATATCAGTATAGGTCGATCCATACCACTGCCACAGCAGAAGAGGCCCTCGCTGGAAAGGTCAATGTCTACAACGAGAACTTCTTCATCGATCTTTCAAGATATATGCTCCAGTGGAATGTCAATGTGGACGGCGTCCAGGTTCTTTCAGGAGTGCTTTCTTCTGTTCCGGCAGGTCCTCAGCAGACAGTGGGTGTGGATCTTGGCTATGATGCAGAGACCATCAAGGCTGCAGCAGGTGTAGCAGATCTTGCTTCTCACGATGTCTATCTTGATGTCCGTTATGTCCTCAAGCGCGCAGACGGCCTTCTTCAGGCTTGCGAGGAAGTGGCTTATGATCAGATTCTTATAAATGAAGCCGCACTGCCTGTATTTGCAAATGCTTCAGGTATTCCTGAGTATGGATACGAGTCGGACCTTCATACATTCTCAGGTCAGATGGAATTCAAGGGTGCAGAGAATCTACGTCTTTCTCCTTGGAAAGCAGTGTTTGATGCAGCTTCAGGCTCTCTTGTAAACTATACTATCGGTGAGAAAGAACTTGTTGATGTACCGCTTTCTCCTTGTTTTGCAAGAGCAACAACAGAGAATGACCTCGGTGCCGGCTTCGACCGTCGTCAGAATCTCTGGCGTTCAGCCCAGCTGAAGGTAGCTTCATTCAATGTGGAAAAGACCGATTTCTGCTATAGGGTAAATGTGGAGTATGCTCCGATAGGGGAGGCGGCACTTGTGAAGATGGTATACGATGTCTATGCTGACGGTACAATAGCTGCCAAGGAAGAAATGACTGATGCCGGCAAACTAGCCGAGACATTTATGCTTCCTCGCTTCGGTATGCAGATGGCTATGCCTGGCAATTTCTCTACATTCGAGTTCTTCGGCCTCGGCCCTCACGAAAACTATATCGACCGTGCCTCATCAGCCCTCGTGGGACATTATGTCCAGAATGTCAATGACCAGTATCACTATGGTTATGTACGTCCGCAGGAATCCGGTACAAAGACTCAGATAAAGTGGATGAAGGTCCTGGACGACAATGGAACAGGTTTCGAAATCACAGCAGACGTGAAGTTCTCTGCTTCAGTGCTTCCTTTCTGCTGGGAGGAAATGGATGTTAGAAAGATGGGAAACAATCAGGCTCACTCCCTCGAACTTAAGACCAAAGCATACGAAGACAATCGCTCATATGGCAGGACCTGGGTCAATTTCGACCTTGCCCAGCAGGGACTCGGCTGCATCAACTCCTGGGGAGCCTGGCCTTTGGAACAGCATCGTGTAAATGCACAGCCTTATCAGTTCAATTTCGTCCTTCGTCCGGTGAATAACTGATCTCCTATTCCCAGACATCTCCCTGCCCCGTATTCTGAGCAACTGCCCCGTCATTCTGAGCACTGTTCTTGTCATTCTGAGGAACTCTTCTTGTCATTCTGAGGAGCGCAGCGACGTGAGAATCTATGTATCAAACATATTTGACAGACTCTCACGTCGCTGCGCTCCTCAGAATGGCAGGCACTGCAGTGCCCGGAATACCGATTGAAATTTATCTTCCGGCCTGACTGTCATAGATCTGTATGACCACATTCCGGATAGTTTCATCGTCTGCTATTGTATCCTGCAAGGCACTTAGCCTTGCTGCATTGTCGCTCCAGGGAATCCACAGCTTGAGATAGCCTCCACGTCCGTATTTCTCTTTCAGATGTGCGACAGCCCTATCGATATGCCCTTCGCGTCCGAGGTCGGGGTAGTGAGTGAATCCGAACTGTACTGTACGGAGGATGATGGTCTCGCCGTCGATGACACGGTCTGCTTCTGCCACAATCTTGCCGTAGATGCTGCGTGGGACTGATTTGCCGGATGCACGGTGGTCTTCGGCGGCCTGAGCTATTATTTCGATGTCTTCATCAGTGAACCATTCCTTAAGATGACTGTCGTTACGGATGATGATTCCGGAATCGGTGTGATGGTTATCACGTCCGTTAACCAGACCGAGGTCGTGGCAGGCGGCAGCGACAAAAAGTATTTCACGGTCAATTTCTTCAGAGCATAACTCTGCTGTTTCGGCCGATTGCTCTTTCAGCCAGACAGCCCTTGAATCCATAAGGTTCATAGCCTGCTCTATGACAGTCAAAGCGTGATTTTCCCGGTGTGCAGGGTCGAATCCTGCATACCGGGAAACTATTTCGTCAAAGACATATCTTACTATGTCTTCTCTTATTCCTAAGTATTTCTCCATTAATAAAGCACGATATAAGTCAGTGCAGCAAGGGCAGCTCCTACTATAGGACCGGCAACCGGCACCCAGCTGTATCCCCATCCGCTGTCTCTCTTGTTCTTCATAGGAAGCACTGCGTGAGCGATACGAGGTGCGAGGTCACGTGCAGGGTTGATAGCATAACCGGTAGCTCCTCCAAGAGACATACCGATCGCCATGATAAGGAATGTGACAGGAAGTGCTCCGAGCTCTCCCATACCGATGTGCAGATGTTGTCCGTCAGGATCAAGGTGTGCCACATTGGCATCCACTCCGAATACGAGGATCACGAAAACGAGAAGCCAGCTTGCAAGGGCTTCGCAGAAGAAATTGCGGATCTTGTGACCTTCGATTGCAGGCATTGTGCAGAATGTACCGAGCTTTGTATCAGGGTCTTCTGTCGCATCGTAGTGATCTTTATAGAAAAGCCACACGAGTGCGGCACCGACGAAACCGCCGAGCATCTGGGCAATCACATATCCTGGAACAGCGCTCCAGGCCATTGTTCCGGCAAGCGCGCATCCGATGCTGACTGCCGGGTTGAGGTGTGCTCCTGAAACGGAACCTGCGATGAATACTCCGACCATTACGGCAAAGCCCCATCCCATTGTAATCACTACCCAGCCGGCACCCTTTGCCTTGCTTTTGTCAAGACTTGTTGCGGCGCACACTCCGTCGCCAAGGAGGATCAGCACCATTGTGCCGATAAACTCGAAGAGATATTTTTCAAACATAATCTTATTGGTTATTTCCCTGTTAGTGTTCTGCTGATGGCATCAGCCCAGCCAGCCTTGAGCTCGGCTACGACCTCCTTCGATGCTTCTGGCTTGAATTCCATTTCCACGCCCCACTGGCTCTTGATATGGTCAATGCTTTCCCAGTATCCGACTGCGAGACCGGCAAGATATGCAGCTCCAAGTGCTGTGGTTTCGGTGACGATCGGTCTTATGACTGAGGTGCCGAGGATGTCTGCCTGAAACTGCATCAAGAGATTGTTCCTTGATGCTCCGCCATCTACCTTGAGCTCCTTGAGAGTCACTCCTGCATCTCTCTGCATTGCATTGACAATGTCCATTGTCTGGAAAGCGATTCCTTCAAGTGCGGCACGTGCGATGTGGGCGGCTGTGGAGCCTCTGCTGAGACCGTAGATGCTTCCCTTTGCATATTGATCCCAGTGAGGGGCTCCGAGTCCTGTCAGGGCAGGCACGAAGTATACCCCGCCATTGTCCGGAACGCTGGCTGCCAGAGCCTCTACCTCGGCAGACGTACGGATGATTCCGAGTCCGTCACGGAGCCACTGTACAACTGATCCTGCTACGAAGATGCTTCCCTCGAGAGCGTAATTGACAGTGTCACCGATCTTCCAGGCAATTGTGGTGAGGAGGTTGTTGGATGACATTATCGGTCTTTCACCGCTGTTCATCAGCATAAAGCATCCTGTGCCGTATGTATTCTTCACTGAGCCAGGCTCTGTACACATCTGGCCGAAAAGGGCAGCCTGCTGGTCTCCGGCGATACCTGCGATAGGAACTTCGTGAGCGAAAAGGGTTGTCTTTGTGTATCCGTACACTTCGCTTGAGGACTTGACCTCAGGCATCATTGACTCAGGAATGCCGAAAAGGTTAAGGAGTTCCTTGTCCCATTCGAGAGTGTGGATGTTGAAAAGCATTGTACGTGAAGCATTTGTCACATCTGTTACGTGTACCTCTCCGCGAGTGAGCATCCAGATGAGCCAGGTGTCCACTGTACCGAATCTCAGCTTACCTTCATCAGCTCTTTTTCGTGCTCCCGGTACGTTTTCAAGTATCCAGAGGATCTTTGTCGCACTGAAATAAGCATCGATGATAAGGCCTGTCTTGCTTCTGATAAGGTCAGTTCGTCCGTCCCTTTTAAGGCAGTCGCAGAACTCTGATGTACGTCTGTCCTGCCATACGATGGCGTTATATACCGGCTCTCCGGTCTCTGCATCCCATACGATTGTAGTCTCACGCTGGTTGGTGATACCGATGGCTGCGATATTGAGACCATTGATGTCTATGGAAGTTATAGCCTCTGCAATGACCGAAGCCTGCGAAGACCAGATTTCCATAGGGTTATGCTCTACCCAGCCCGGTTTAGGGAAAATCTGGGTGAACTCCTTCTGAGATACGGCCTTGGTCTGACCGTATTGATCGAAAACTATTGCCCTCGAACTGCTGGTTCCCTGGTCAAGGGCAAGAATGTACTTCTCCATAATTATGTGGTTATTGGTCTTTTGCTTAGTCGAGTCTTGCGCAGATCAGAGTCGCTGATGTCACGGATGCCACTTTGACTTCGCAGTAATCTCCGGCCTTTTCGCCGCGTGAAGGGAATACGCACATCTTGTTGTTGCTTGCTCTTCCGCAGAGTTCCTGAGGATTCTTCTTTGAAGGACCCTCGACAAGGACCTTCAAAATCTTGCCGATTTCTTTCTCATTGCTCTTGAGACTCATTCTGCCCTGAAGTGCAATGATCTCGTTAAGTCTTTGAGTCTTTAGCTCGTATGGGATATCGTCAGGATACTTTCTTGATGCGAGTGTGCCCGGACGTTCCGAGTACGCGAACATAAATGCAGAGTCGAATACGACTTCCTCCATAAGGCTGAGCGTATCCTTGTGATCCTGCTCTGTCTCTCCGCAGAATCCTGCTATCACGTCAGTGGAAAGTCCGCAGTCGGGAATCACGCTTCTGATCTTGCGTACTCTTTCGAGGTACCACTCCCGGTCATATTTGCGTCTCATCTTTTCCAGCATAATGCTGCTGCCGGACTGTACAGGGAGATGGATGTAATTGCATATGTTCTCGTACATAGCCATTGTATAGATGACTTCATCACTGATGTCCTTAGGGTGTGATGTCGAGAATCTTACCCTGAGCTCAGGACTTACCTTGGCCACCATCTCCAGAAGCTGGGCGAAATTGACATTCCTGTCGGCATTGTCCTTGTCCTTCCAGTAGTATGAGTCTACATTCTGTCCCAGAAGGGTCACTTCCTTATAGCCGTTCTCATAAAGTTCTTCAGCTTCGCGTACAATGGTATAAGGGTCGCGGCTGCGCTCTGCTCCGCGAGTATAAGGCACCACGCAGTAAGAGCATACATTGTTGCATCCTCGCATTATCGAGATGAATGCGGACACCCCGTTCTTATCCAGACGGACAGGGGATATTTCTGCGTAAGTCTCTTCGTGTGAGAGCAATACATTGATCTGAGGTTTGTCGGGCCTTATGGCTTCAAGCAGGTCCGGGAGTGTCCTGTATGAATCAGGACCTGCTACAAGATCCACTGCTTCGAGGAGTTTGTCCTTCAGCCTTTCGGCCATACAGCCTACGATACCTATTATGACATTGTCTCTCTTTCTTTTCTGTATCTTGAACTGGTCGATGCGACCCCAGATTCTCTGCTCTGCATTGTCTCTGATGGAGCAGGTGTTGGCCAATATGATGTCGGCCTGTTCGATGTCTTCCGTGAGAACGTAACCTGCATCCTGAAGGATGGAAAGGATCACTTCGCTGTCGTTCACATTCATCTGACATCCGTATGTCTCTATATAGACCTTCGGCTTGGAAGGGTCTGTTATCGGTCTTATGTTTCGCATATTCTCCACGTCTTTTGCTATAGGATACAAAGATAGGATTTTTCGTTGAATATAGTTATCTTTGCGAAGATGTAAAATGAATCAATATGAAGATAAAATCGATTGTTCTGGCTTTTGCAGCTTTGCTTGTCCTGGCCGGATGCGCTGATATAAAGAGGCTTAAGAATCTGGAGGTGGAGTCCGTTTCTTTGGAAAGCTTCAAGCCGAGAGGTCTCAGAGGAGCCACTCTTACGCTGCTTGTGGAAGTGGATAATCCTGGGGCGCAGGTGTCGCTTTCTGAAATTTCTGCTGATGTGGAGCATTCTGGCAAGGTTCTTGGTAAGGTGGCTGTCGATCCGTTCACTTTACAAGGAAAAACCAATGATACATATCGTCTGGAGGCTGAGTTGAGCCTTGCGGAAGGCGTAAGTGTCCTCGATCTTGGAAGACTTCTGGATAAGAGTGCGCTGGACAAGATGACTGTCGATGTCTCAGCGGATGTCCGGATCAGGAAAGGTAGGATAAGAACAATGAAAGTCAATGATTTACCTTTGAAGAAACTAATAGAGTCAGTAAAATGAAAAGACCGATCATTCTCTTGATATCAATCCTGGCCTGTGCTTTTTCGCAGGCCGTTTCAGCGCAGACCGTTCCCGATGGTTATGAACTTGTGGATTCTCTCGTATACAGACCCGTGTCTGCTGTAGATACCACTCTCGCAGGCAAGGATGTTTTTCTTGTTCTCCCTTCCCGCCAGGCCGGTGATGATGCAGATGTAAAGGTGCATCAGGCAGGCAATATCCGCTCTTCTATGCAGGGACATATAGCATCCAATGCCAAAAGGACAATTCAAGGATACCGTGTAAGAATATTCTTCGACAATAAGCAGACAGCTCGTGCGGAATCAGAGAATACCTTGAAGAGATTCCGTGGACTTTTTCCGGAGGTTATGGCCTATCGCATCTATGCCAATCCTTATTTCAAGGTTACTGTAGGAGATTTCAGGACAAAGTCTGAGGCAATGGCTCTTCTGACCCGTATCAAAGGGGATTTCCCGAGTGCATTCGTGGTCAAGGAGAATATAGAATATCCTGTAGTGGATAGTGATAATGCTGTGGTAGTAGATACTGTAAAGGTTTTGAGACCGGTTGCAAATTAATTGATTTTAGTTTCGCAATCATCGGTAACCTTTTGATAGTCAATAATCTGTCAATTGTGAAACTTAAGTAATGTAGTAGTGTTATGTTGAAGCAAGGACTGGAACTGAAGCAGCAGCAGAAACTTTCTCCGCTGCAGATTCAGACAATCAAACTCATCGAACTGCCGGTTCAGGAACTGGAGCAGAGAATACGTAAGGAACTGGAGGAAAATCCGGTTCTTGATGAGGATATATCCAGTGACAAGGAAGAGGATGAAGCTCCAAGAGAGGTGTCATTGTCCGAGTATAAGGATGATGATCCGATCCCGAGTTACAGACTGAGAGCTGATAATTATTCAAAGGATGAGCGTCCGCAGTACAGTACATTCTCTGTAAAGGAAAGTTTTACTCAGAGTCTGCAGGAACAGCTTGGATACAGAAGTCTTACCGACCATCAATATGCTGTGGCATCATTCCTTATAGGCAGTCTTGACGATGACGGATATCTGCGTCGCAGTATTGACAGCGTGGTGGACGACCTTTCTTTCAGAGCCAATGTCGAGACTACTGAGGAAGAGGTGCTGGAGATGCTGAAGGTCATCCAGGAGTTCGAGCCTGCCGGAGTGGGAGCGCGCGATCTTCGCGAATGTCTTCTGCTTCAGATAAAGTTCTGCAAGAAGACCCCTGCCGTACAGAATGCTGTGAAGATATTGACCAATTATTTCAATGATTTCACCAGCAAGCACTATCAGAAGATAATGACCAGGATGAACATTTCGGAGGATGAGTTGAAGGCTGCCATTGCCAAGATATTGAAACTCAATCCTTCTCCGGGAGGTCAGATAGATGATTCGTATACCGACCAGGCTCAGCAGATCGTTCCTGATTTCGTTCTGGAATACAAGGATGGTGAGCTTCATCTTTCGATGCCGCGTTTCTCTGTTCCGGAACTAAGGGTAAACAGGAAATATGCCGACCTGCTTATGGAGGCTGCCAATACGTCCGAAAGGGAAAAGAAGGAGGCTGCTGCATTCGTGAAGAAGAAGCTGGATTCGGCCAAATGGTTCGTGGAAGCGATCAAACAGCGCCACAACACGTTGTCAAGCACAATGCAGGCAATCGTGGATTACCAGCGCGAGTATTTTATCGATGGTGATGAAGCCAATCTTAAGCCAATGGTGCTCAAGGATATAGCCGAGAAGACCGGATTCGACATCTCTACTATATCACGAGTGGTGAACAGTAAGTATATAGAGACGCATTTCGGAATTTATTCCTTGAAGTATTTCTTCTCGGAAGGCCTTGAGAATCAGGAAGGTGAGGAAGTTTCGACGCGTGAGCTGAAGAAGGCGCTTCTGGAATGTGTCGATGGAGAGAACAAGCGTAAGCCGCTTACTGATGATGAACTAGTGGAGGTAATGACCCAGAAGGGGTATAAGGTGGCGCGTCGAACCATAGCTAAGTATCGTGACCAGCTTGGCATTCCTAAAGCGAGACTGAGAAAGGAATTGTAAGATTTGTTTTATTACAATCGCATCATAACAATCAGACAGTGTAATTACGAGGACCCCCGCCTTGTTGAAGGTTGTTCCTGCTGCCGCAGGCTGCTCGCTGCAAAAGCCCACTGGGCTGTTTGCTTGTTCGCTCACGACCTAGCCGGGGTGGCACGTCCTCTCCATTACACTGTCTGATTGTATTATGATGCTAAGCCTGAGTGTTGTTATATTGAAATTGCTGTTTAAGTATGCATTTCCTTATTTTTTGACTCCGTAAGCGAGATCGCCGGCGTCTCCCAGACCTGGGACGATGTATGAGTGGCTTGTGAGCTCTTCGTCGATAGTGGCTACCCAAAGGGTTACGTCTTCAGCAGGGAGATGTTTATGTAGATATTCCACTGCATAGGCACTGGCGATAGGGCATACCAGATGAGTGTGGGCTGGCTGTCCTTCTTCACAGAGTCTCTTGTATGCGATTTCAAGTGAGGCTCCTGTAGCGAGCATCGTATCAGCAAGAATCAAAATCTTTCCTGTGAGGTCCGGAGTACTGCAGTATTCTATATTGATGTGGAAATCTTCTCCCTTGTCGTATTTTCTGTATGCTGCTACAAATGCGTTCTGAGCGTCATCGAAATAGTTGAGGATACCCTGATGTAGAGGCAGACCGGCGCGTAAGATTGTGGAAACCACCACTTTGCTGTCTGGTGTAGGCACGTTGGCGATACCCAGCGGAGTCACGACTTCCTTTGTACTGTAGTCGAGATGATGGCTGATTTCGTATGCGAAGATTTCGCCGAGTCTTTCAAGGTTTCTGCGGAAACGCATACTGTCCTTCTGTACACTCTTGTCGCGCATCTGTGCGACGAATTTATTGAGAACGGTGTTCTTCTCTCCAAGGTTGATGACTTTCATTTGCTTGACTTTTGGTTTCTGAGACACAAATATATCTTTATTTGCCCATAAGTCAAAATTTTTTCCCTGTCAGCATTGGACCAGTTCTTCGTCTGCGAAGCTGTAATAATTGTCCTGAGCTATGACTACGTGGTCGACCAATGAAATATCACAGGCTTTAAGGGCTCTGTCAAGCTGCTTTGTTGACTGTATGTCTGCTGTTCCGGGTAAAGCGCTGCCAGAAGGATGATTATGCACTACGATTATGCCGCTGGCTTTCTTTTCCAGTGCTTTTTTCAATATATGACGGCAGTCGAGAGTTGTCGAGTCCAATCCTCCGCTGCTGAGTTTCTCTTTGGATATCAGGAAATTGGCCCGGTTCAGAAACAGTATCCAGCATTCTTCGTGATCCAGCCCCCTTAGGAGTGGGAGCATCATTTGGAATACGGTTTTTGGTGAAGTGATGGCAGTCCGGGTGTCTATTGCCCTTTCAGCAGAGTATCTTCGGCCAATTTCGAAAGCGGCGGCCAGGGTTACAGCCTTGCTTGGTCCGATTCCTTCTACCCTGCATAACGCCTCTACAGACATTGTCGCAATCTCGCTTAATTTCCCGTCGCTGCTTTTGAGAACTTCCCGAGCTACGTCGATTACATTCATCTTTGCCGTGCCCGTCCGTAGCAGTATTGCCAGCAGTTCCGTATTGCTCAGTGAGCCGGCTCCCTTGTCCAGCATTTTTTCCCGAGGCCGCTCGTCCTCGCACAAATCCTTGATCTTCATATTGCTTTTTGCGGCAAAACTATCGGATTTGCTCAGCTTCTGCAGATTAATGTGGCGAACTCCGGAAAATTTTTCTTTTTCTTATGTCTTTTAAACTTTTTTTATGTCCCGGAGTATAGGATAAGCACTTGGTCATATAACGGTATATACGAATAAAGCCTCGGAGATATTTCTCCAAGGCTTTTGAAGGGTGCCCAGTGGGATTCGAACCCACGACATTCAGAACCACAATCTGACGCTCTAACCAACTGAACTATGGGCACCATATTCGATTGGGAATGCAAAGATAGATAAAAAATCTGAATCTGCAATATTTTTCATAAAAGATTTCTAATTTGCGACAAAGTGATGGTTTTTGCGTATATTTGCTAAATCCAATACTTAGAAAAATGGGACGCGAAATCAAGTTCTCCCTTGTTTACAGGGATATGTGGCAATCGTCAGGAAAATATGTTCCGACAGTGGCTCAGTTAAAGGAAGTGGCTCCGGCCATAATTGATATGGGATGTTTTGACCGTGTAGAGACCAATGGAGGTGCATTCGAGCAGGTCAATCTCCTGTTCGGTGAGAATCCTAATAAGGCTGTACGTGAGTGGACTGCACCGTTCCATAAGGCCGGAATGCAGACTCATATGCTTGAAAGGGGACTCAATGCGTTGAGAATGAACCCGGTACCGGCGGATGTCCGAGAATTGATGTATAAAGTCAAGAAAGCTCAGGGTACTGACATCTCCCGTTCTTTCTGTGGTCTCAATGACCATAGGAATCTCCGTCTCAGTGTGGAGTATGCAAAAAAGGCCGGAATGATTTCACAGGTGGCTCTGTCCATCACCAATTCTCCGGTTCATACCGTCGACTATTATATGGGTGTGGTGGATCACGTGGTGGAATATGGCTGTGATGAGATTTGTCTTAAAGATATGGCAGGAATCGGACGCCCGACTTTCCTTGCTGAACTCACATCTCGGATAAAGAGGAAATATCCTCATATCAAGGTCCAATATCACGGTCACTGCGGTCCTGGATTTTCACCTGCTTCTATGCTTGAAGTAGCCCGTGCGGGTGCTGATTATCTGGATGTTGCAGTAGAGCCTCTATCCTGGGGCAAGGTTCATCCGGATGTGATCACCATTCGTGAAATGCTCCGAGCTGACGGATTCCTGGTAAAAGATCTGAATATGAATGCTTATATGGATGTTCGCGCATTGACTCAGAAATTCATTGACGACTTCCTTGGATATTGGATCGATCCGAACAATTCACATATGAGTTCTCTCCTTGTGGGCTGCGGCCTTCCGGGTGGTATGATGGGCTCGATGATGGCAGACCTGAAAGGATTCCACGGAGCGATAAATGCATCGTTGAGGGCTCAGGGCAAAGCTGAACTCACCCTCGACCAGCTTATGGTGATGCTTTTTCAGGAGGTGGAATATGTCTGGCCGCGTCTGGGTTATCCTCCGCTTGTCACCCCATTCAGCCAATATGTGAAGAATACTGCTCTTATGAACCTGATGGCCCTTCTGAAGGGACAGCCTCGTTGGACCACCATTGACAAGGACACCTGGAATATGATTCTCGGCAAGATGGGTAAGCTTCCTGGAGAACTTGCTCCTGAGATTGTTGCCCTTGCCAAGGAAAAAGGCCTCGAATTCTACACCGGCAATCCTCAGGACGCCTTCCCGAACGAGCTCGAGAAGTTCCGTGCGATGATGAAGGAAGAAGGCTGGGACTGCGGCCGTGACGACGAGGAACTCTTCGAACTGGCAATGCACGAAAGACAATACCGTGACTACAGGAGCGGCGTGGCCAAGGAACGTTTCAATAAGGATCTTGAAGCTGCAAGAGCCAAGGCCGGTGCGCCTATAGTGGTGACAAGGCCTGTCGTGGAAATGCCTAAATATGATATTGCCAAGCTGACGGAACAATATCCTTCAGCCATCCCTGTCCAGGCTCCTGTCAAAGGACAGCTGATATGGCAATACGATGTCGATGATGACTCTACGGCACCTGTCGTGGGAACAGAGACCCAGGCTGGAAAACCTGTTGCATATATCCAGACCTACTACGGTATCGAGCCGGTTCCTGCACCCATTGACGGCCGCATCATTGCCGTAACCTGCCGCCAGGGCGATATGGTCGCAAAAGGCGAGATTCTGGCACTGGTGCAGTAGAGTCAGATTTCGCTTAACTCTTTGCCAATCAATATAATAGTATTAAGTATGTCGTTCATCCTATCAGCGGATGGCTTTTTTGCTCCGCTGATGTATTGGGCGAAGAGGCTTTGTGCTATTCCCATACGTCTTGCTACGGCAGATGCATTCAGTTCGGGATGTTCTAGGAATATTTCATATAACCGAGTCTTTGGCTTTTCTTTGAAAAAACCTTCGAAACTCAGGTCTTCGTCCAACTCGGGCCAGTGAATACCGAATGCATCAGTAGCGTATTTGCTGATTTGCTCTGGGGTTGCTTTCTTCAGGCGAGGATAATCGGCAAATCTTTCCGATGCGGTTCTTCCGTCCTCGCATCGGATGTAGATTGCATCATCGGTGATCCATATCTTATTGACTTTTATCATATTTTGCTTTTATTGAAAAAGTTGTTCCAATGTTCTGCAATCAGTTCTTCATTTTCTTCAATGATTGATTCAATAAGTTTAAGTTCGTTCGTTTTCATTCCGTGATTTTGACGAGCATCACTGGCGAGATGGTGAATTTTGCAATTGCATCCCCCTTCGTAACGTGTACGTGAATAGGCGAATGCTCGTTGGAATAATACATAAAACGAAATCCTAAAACAATGAAAATTGTTGGCATAATATTTCCGGTTACAAATATGGGTAATTAATTTATTACCTCAAAATAAATGAGGTCTTTTCTTCCCACAAAGTTCCAGACTATTATCCGTATACTCAAAAAGAATACGGCTATTTCACAAAATCGCCGCTCCTGCTATCTGAAAGCCCGATTTCTGTGTTGATTTTTGTCCGATTTTTATAAAAAATCCAACAAAATGTTCTACGCAAGTTCCACGTTGTGACCTCTTTGAAGAAAAATTGCGGATTTATCCAAAACATTTGCCCTAATGTAAAAACAAATCCTTATCTTTGTAGCTTAATGTGCTTTTAAAAGACAATAACTAATTCAACACTTTATATTATGAAGAAAACAAACATTATCTTGTGTGGCGGCTACGAGTCGCCTGCTTTAAACGTTCTTGACGTAATGTCAGAGGGCGTACTCTGCCAGAGTGGAGATGGTAATATCGAGGATGGTACCGGAGAAGATTGGGGAATTATTTAACATCCACAGATTATGAAGAAGATTTTTAAGTCGTTTTCTGTAATCGCAGCAGCTGCGGTTGCACTTTCATCTTGCATCAAGGATGATAATTCCTCAATGAATGAAACTAAATCAGTGCAGTTTTACGCAAATTCTTTGGAAACAAAGACTGCATTTGGTGTTCCTGAAGGAAATACTTATCCAACATATTGGACAGCGAATGATTCTAAAATTAAGCTTTCGCTTAATTTGCAAAATCCTAAGGATGTAAAAGTTACTCCGTCTGATGACTATACTACTGCAAGCTTTACAGCAGAACTTGAGGATGATGGTTCAGGAACTTATACTTTTTACTCTTTAAGCCCTGCTAGTGCATTTAATAGTTTTAATGACAAATCAAAGTATCTGTCAGCCACAATACCAACTTCACAGACTCCACTTGAGAACTCTGTTGATGAATCTGCTCAGGTTCTTTATGCAATTTCAAAAGAGTATGCGGAAATGCCAGATGTCGTATCTCTTACATACAAGCACTTTACTGCATACGGAAAACTTTCGTTTTCTAATCTTGCACTCGATGGAGCACAAGTTAAGTCTATAGCTGTTTCTTCAGATGTGTGTTTGGCAGGTAGATGGAATTATGTAATAGAAGATGATGCTTTTGAAATAAATTCAGGTTCAACTACAGTTACAATTAATACTTCAGAAATAAAAGATGTGTGGTTTGCTTGTGCACCTGTCGATTTGTCAAATAAGATTTTGACTATTACAGTGAATACTGATAAGGGACCTCTTGTTAAAGAGATAACTATGTCTGCTGGTAAGAAATTCGAGGCTGGTAAAATAGCAAGTTTTACAGTAGATATGAAGGGCATCACTTTTAAGAAGTCAAAAGTCTATAACTTGGTAAACTCATTAGATGATTTGACAATTGGCAGTGAAGTCATTATTGTGGCGGCTAAATCAAATGTTGCTTTAAGTACCACGCAGAATAGTAATAATAGGGCGCAAGCTGCAGTAACAAAAGATAATAACTTTATATCAGATCCTGGTTCTGATGTGCAGGTGCTTACAATTGCAGATGGTATGACTTCAGGTACAATTGCATTTTATACAGGTACTGGCTATTTGTATGCTGCATCTTCTTCTAAAAACTATCTTAGAACTGAGACCGTCTTGAGTGCAAATAGTTCTTGGAAGGTAACGATTAGTAATGGAATTGCAACTATAAAGGCTCAGGGAACCAATACGCGTAATTGGCTTAGATATAATAGTGGCAGTTCTTTATTCTCATGTTATTCTAGCGGTCAGGCTGATGTCGCTATCTATAAACTTGAAGGTTCAGGAGATAACTCGGGTTCAACTCCAAGCGAACCTGAAGTTCCAGTTGAATCATATGTGTTTAAGAAAGTGAATTCTGTTACTTCGGGTAAGTCATATTTGATGGTCGCAGATGGAAATGTAGCAAAGCCTATTACTTCTAACTATGGATATTTGAATGTAGAGACACCTACAATCACCAATGATGAGATTGTTTTAACTTCATTGGATAATGCATTTGTAATTAGCGAAGTTTCAGGTGGGTATACAATTAAGCAGTCTGATGATAGGTATCTGTATCAGACAGGAACCTATAATAGCTTTAATGTCGCTGCTAATCCAGCAAGTGGTAACTTGTGGAGTATTGAACTTACCGAAGATAAAGCTTTTAAGATTACAAATTGTTCAGTTAATAAATGGATTCAGTACTCAAGTCAATATTCGTCATACGGGTCCTATAATAATGAGCAGGGCACTCTCCCACACCTTTACGAACTTGTAGAGGACTGACCATCATCCGGCGGAGGCGCCGGGGGTGATGAACCTACGGAACCGGACGATGATGAGCCTGTAGTTCCAGAAGAGCCTGCAACAGTAACTCCAGCCGCAGGAAAAGGCTGGCTGGAGCTTCCTGGAGCAAAAGGTGGAGATAATTATTGGCTTAATACGTATTATGCCAGTGGTGACCGAAACTATACTCATCTTTATGATAAGGAAAAGTTCGCTTCACTTTGGACTGCATATCCTCTTTATGCTTCCACAATAGGTGGTACTAGAAAGGAAAGTTGGTCAAGTAATCCTGAATTGTCAACGTCCGATCAGATTAATGTCTGGAAAGGCTCTTATGGTGTTGATTATGGATCTACTATATATGCCAGAGGACATCAGATTCCAGATGCTGATAGAAGCAAAAATGCTGAAATGCAGGAACATACATATTATGCTACTAATCTTGTTCCTCAGATACAAGATAAGTTCAATGGCGGAATATGGAGTAATTTGGAAACTGCCTTGAGAAATGAGATTCCAGCTTCGGATACACTTTATGTAGTAACTGGTGTTACTTTCCAGACAATAGATGGTAACGAATCTATTACATATATAAAACCGCAGCACGATACGAAACAATGTCCTGTACCTAATTACTTCTGGAAGGTCGTGATGAAAGTAAAGAGGTCGGCTGGCAGAGTTGCATCAGCGGAGACGGTTGGCTTCTGGTTTGAACATAAGCAGTATACTGGTAGCTATAGTACATATGCTGTATCGGTAGATGAGGTTGAGAAAAAGACCGGCTTCGATTTCTTCGTGAATCTTCCGGACTCTATCGAGAGCACGGCTGAAACCAATACCAGCTGGAGTTCGTTCCAAAGCTTCTAAATTAAAAATTATCCCGACTTTGACGAAATTGATCAAAGTCGGGATAATTGTATAAACTTTACAAGCGGAAGATATTGAGACTCACGAAAACGCAGCCAATTGAGCGATCTCTGATTACTTTTCTGCAAGAATCGATTCTACCTGATCCAGCGACATATCCAGAAAGTCGGCAATCTGAGATGCCGGCATTCCTTTAGAGTGGAGCTGGCGGATAGTCTGAGAGACTCCCTGCTCAATGCCCTGTGCGATACCCTGCTCGATACCTTCTTCAAGCTTGGCTCTTATCATACCATTCAGTCGTTTTTCGTCGTTCATCTCTTTCTCGTATTCTATGCGTTTTTCCT
>JAGKTT010000076.1 GCA_021153285.1 Bacteroidia bacterium | reverse complement strand
CTCAAGGCTGCTCAGGAAATGCTCTTCAAGTGGGAGAATGGTGATGCTGAGGTCGTAGAGCTCTGGAAGACAATGAACGGCTGGGTTTACGAGGGCTTTGACAAGACTTACAACGACCTTGGAATCAATTTCGACAGAACTTACTACGAGTCTCAGACCTATCTTTTCGGAAAGGCTCTAGTTCAGAAAGGACTCGAAGCAGGTATATTCGAGAAGCAGGAGGATGGATCTGTATGGTGCGACCTTACTGCTGATGGCCTCGATAGAAAACTTCTCCTCCGTGGTGACGGAACATCAGTTTATATGACTCAGGACCTTGGTACTGCTGAGCAGCGTTTTGCCGAGTATAGTCTCGATGAGCATATCTATGTAGTAGGAAACGAGCAGAATTATCATTTCCAGGTTCTCAAGCTCATCCTTGGCAAACTTGGATTCGATTGGGCAGAAAGCATCTATCACCTTTCATATGGTATGGTGGAGCTTCCTGAAGGAAAGATGAAGTCTCGTGAGGGAACGGTTGTTGACGCAGATGACCTTATCGCGGATATGTACAATACTGCCAAGGAAACTTCTCTTGAACTTGGAAAGATCGATAATCTTTCAGCTCAAGAGCAGGATGCCCTCTTCAAGATGATCAGCCTTGGTGCGCTCAAATATTTTATCCTGAAGGTGGATCCACGCAAGACTATGCTCTTCGACCCTAAAGAGTCAATCGATTTCAACGGTAATACAGGTCCTTTCATCCAGTATACTCACGCACGTATCAAGTCAATTCTTCGAAAGGCAGACGAAAAGGGCGTAGCTCATACTCCAGATGCAGTGAAGCCGGATTCTGAGCTTACCCCTAAGGAGGTACGTATCATCAAGATCCTCAATACCTTCCCTGCGAAGGTTGCCGAGGCTGGTGCAGCTCATTCTCCAGCAGTTATCGCAAACTATGCGTATGAGCTGGCAAAGGAATTCAACCAGTATTATCACGACACTCCTATCCTCCGCGAAGAGAATCAGGCACTCCTCCAGTATCGTCTGGTACTGGTAGAGACCATAGCCAAGGTTCTCAGCAAGGCGATGTCAATTCTCGGAATCAATCTTCCGGAAAGAATGTAATCCGGAGCAAATATAGATTTCAAAATGGTCAGATCAGGTTGTTTTCAGCTGTCTGACCATTTTTTTTTGTTGAAAAATGCACTTTTTTAATTTGGAATATTTCAAAATTAGAAAAATGTTTCTATATTTGCATTGTCAAACGAAATTAAAACACAAAAGATATGGAAAAAGAACTTGTACTCAAAACTATGAAGGAGGCCGGAAAGCCTGTTGCTGCCGGTGAAGTGGCTACATTGTCAGGACTTGACAGAAAGGTAGTGGATAAGGTATTTGCCGAACTTAAGAAGGAGGGAGCTATTGTTTCTCCGGTAAGATGCAAATGGACACCTGCGGAATAAGTTGAATATTAAAAAGTAAAAAATATGAAAAGCGTAAAAGGAACAAGAACAGAGCAGAACCTCCTCAAATCATTTGCGGGAGAAAGTCAGGCAAGAAGCAGATATACATTCTTCGCAGAAGTAGCAAGAAAGGAAGGATATGAGCAGATCGCAGGTGTGTTTATGGAGACAGCAGAGCAGGAGAGAGAGCACGCAAAGCGTTTCTTCAATTTCCTTGAAGGTGGCGATCTGGAGATTACCGCAACTTATCCGGCCGGCAAGATTGGCACTACAAGTGAGAATCTCCTTGCTGCGGCAATGGGTGAGAATGAGGAATGGGATGTTCTCTATAAGGAATTCGCTGAAGTGGCAGCGGAAGAAGGATTTCCTGTCGTAACTGCGGATATATCGTGGAGGCTGAAGCAGCTCCAAAGACCTGCCCGGCCTGCCTCTTCCCTCAGGCTTATTTCGAGCCGATGAAGGAGAACTATTAATAATACTCTGACTTTAAATCAGCAGGCTTTGAGGAATTATCTTCCTTAAAGCCTGCTCTTGTGTTGTGTTGGTTTTGCTAATGTACGGATTTCTATGTATTTTTGCTCGGTTATGACTCAAAACAACACATATATGTTTCCGACCTCGATCAAGGAGGTCAAGGCTCTGGGATGGGATTACATCGATGTGATTCTATTTACCGGAGATGCTTTTGTGGATCACCCTTCCTTTGGTACAGCGGTGATATCCAGATGGTTGCAGAAATATGGCTATAGGGTGGCCGTAGTCCCTCAGCCTAACTGGAGGGACGATCTTCGTGACTTCCGCAAGCTCGGTGCTCCGCGCCTGTACTTCGGTGTGAATGCCGGAGCGATGGATTCTATGGTCAATCATTATACGGCAGCAAAACGTCTGAGATCTGATGATGCCTATACTCCTGAAGGAAAAGCCGGGCAGAGACCGGACTATGCCGTGACCGTGTACACGAAGATATTGAAAGAGATATATCCTGAGATTCCGGTTATTATCGGTGGCATTGAAGCATCTCTCAGAAGAGTTACCCATTATGACTATTGGCAGAATGCCCTGAAGCCTTCTATCCTGGTGGACAGCGGTGCTGACTGGCTCTGCTACGGAATGGGGGAGAGGACGATGATCGAGTTTACCAGAGCTATCGAAGCAGGGCGTAATGTCAATGACATCAGGAAGATACCGCAGCTGGGATTCTATATGGACGGCCGCTGCCGGACAAAGGATGCGGTGATTCTGAATTCTTACGAGCGTTGCTGCAGGGATAAGGTGGCTTTTGCTGAGAATTTCCACGTAGTCGAGACCTATGCCAATATGCAGAATCCTCCGGTACTTGTGGAACCGGTGGGCAACGGATATGTACAGATCAATCCTACCTGGCCGCCTGCCACTCAGGAAGAAATGGACTCCTTCTGGGATCTTCCATATACCAAGCTGCCGCATCCCCGCTACAAGGGCAAGCATATACCTGCCTTCGAGATGATAAAATTCTCCATCAATACGCACCGAGGCTGTTTCGGAGGCTGCAATTTCTGTACGATTGCCGCTCATCAAGGTAAATTCATCCAGTCCAGGAGCGAAGAGTCGATTTTGAAGGAAATCACGGCACTTAACAAACTGCCGGGATTCGCAGGAAATATCTCGGATGTGGGTGCTCCTACGGCCAATATGTACGGAATGCGGGGCAAGAATCCCGAACTCTGCCTTAAGTGCCGCAGAAAGTCCTGCCTTTTCCCCGGACCTTGTAAGAATATGGACCGTTCGCACGAAAGGCTTCTGAAACTGTATGAAAGGATAGCCAAGGTCAAGGGAATCCGTCACGCTTATATCGGAAGCGGTATCAGATACGATCTCTTCCTTGATGAGAAAGGATTTGTTGATGAAACTTCATATCCATATCTTAAGGAACTTATTTTGGAACATACGTCAGGACGTCTTAAAGTGGCTCCTGAACATACTGAGGATTCGGTATTGAAGCTGATGGCAAAGCCATCCTTCAAACTGTTCGAACGCTTGCGTCTTGAATTTGATTCGATTGTAAGAAGCAGCGGCAGGAAATGCGAGCTTGTACCATATTTCATCTCCGGTCATCCTGGCTGTGGAATGCGCGAGATGCAGCGCCTTGCCCGCAAGCCGGCACTGCAAGGATTGTATATGGATCAGGTTCAGGACTTTACTCCGACACCGATGACCACTTCGTCCGTGATGTTCTACACCGGTCTTGATCCTAAGAATCTGGAGAAGGTTTTCGTTGAGCGTGACATCGAAAGAAAGAAAGAACAGAAGTCTTTCTTTTTCCGTAGGGGAAAGTAAATTATTTTTGATAAAAAAAGGCCTGCGGTGTTGCTCAATTGAAAAAAATGTTCTACACTTGCACCGTATTTCAAAAGTAACTGGAATTAAGATTTTACAGATATGGCAACTACACCAAAGAGGAGAGCGGTATGTAGCTACGAGAATATGTCAGAAGAACTGGCAGCCGCATTTGCAGAAAAATATCCTAAGGGATACAGTGATTATTTCCCTGATCTTGTTAAATATGACAAGCCTGACGGTACTAACTTCTACGCTGTCACAGTGGAGATTCCTGATGCCATTTACCTTGTCAAGATCAAGGTAAAGACTGATGATGCAGAGGATCTGGAGCGTTGGCTTGATGGTGACGATGGAGATGATGGAGACGGAAATGACGGCGACAGCCTCCCTGATGACAATATCTCGCAGTACTCGAACGGCGATGATGATGCTGCTGACGGAGAGTAATCAATTACATCAATATATACCGGTCGGAAATTTTCCGGCCGGTTCTTTTTTCTCTTATTCTTTTTCCGATTCTCATTCCTGCTTTGTCGAGGTATCTATAAATTTATTATCTTTGTATGTTTTGACATTTGATCGATGAAAGCCAGATATATAGCTAGAGAACTGCTTGCGCCGCTTCGTAACCTGCTGAAGAAGCTGCCGGAAAGGGATGTTATGATCATTCTTTCCCTTTTCGTGGGTATATGCTGCGGTCTCGCTGCAGTGCTCCTGAAATCTGCCATCGAATTCATACACCATTCGTTGACATCCTGGTTTGACGGTGAGGCATATAACTTCCTGTACCTCATCTATCCTGGTATAGGTATGCTGATCGCGATGCTCTTTGTCAGGTTCATTGTCAAGGACAATATCGGCCACGGTGTTACCAAGGTGCTTCAGGCGGTTTCGAAGAACGAATCCAAGATACGCTCTCATAATATGTGGACTTCTATGGCGGCTTCATCAGTGACCATCGGATTCGGAGGATCGGTCGGAGCTGAGGCACCGATAGTCTATACCGGAGCAGCTATCGGATCGAATGTGGCCCGCTATATGGGATTGTCCTATAAGAATATGACCATACTTCTGGGCTGTGGTGCAGCCGGAGCAGTAGCGGGAATCTTCAAGGCTCCTTTAGCAGGAGTATTGTTCACATTGGAGATTCTTCTTTTCAATATCTCGATGACGTCGATATTGCCACTGCTGCTTTCCACTATTTCTGCGACGGTGATTTCATATATTTTCCTGGGTGATAAGCCTCCTTTCGAGTGCACGATTTCACCTTTCGAGCTGCATAATCTTCCTTTCTATGTCCTTCTGGGACTCTTCAGCGCAGCTTGTTCGGTGTATTTTACCCGTATGACGCTCTGGCTGGAGGACAAGATCAAAAGTATTCGGAAGCCTTTTGTACGTTGGGCGATTTCAGCTTCCTGCCTAGGTCTTCTGATATTCCTTTTTCCGCCGCTTTTCGGTGAGGGATATGAGCATCTTCACGAACTTCTGAACGGTGGAACCATCGATCTCGAGGGACAGACGATATTGGCATTCTTCCTGCGAAAGGCCTGGCTGGTACCGGTATTCTTTTTACTGGTACTTCTTCTGAAGGTGTTTTCAATGTCTTTCACCAATGCCGGAGGAGGGGTGGGAGGTACCTTCGGACCTACACTTTTCATAGGAGCCATTGCAGGCTTCGTATTGTCCAGGACTATCAATCTGATCGCAGGACCAGGCTTTGTGCCGGAGCAGAATTTCGTGCTTGTAGGTATGGCTGGTCTGATGGCCGGTGTGATGCAGGCACCAATGACAGCAATCTTCCTTATTGCAGATATGACGGGAGGATATGGTTTGCTGATTCCATTGATTCTGACTTCTACTATTTCGTATGCAGCTACTAGGATGGTCGAACCATATTCCATTTATACCAAACGAATTGCTAAGAAAGGGGAGCTTCTGACACACGACAGTGACCAGGCAGTGCTTACGCTGTTGAAGACCGGTGATCTGATCGAGTCTGATTTCAAGACTGTCAGGATCGATGCTACGCTTGGAGAACTTGTGGCTGTGGTGGCGGAATCGAAAAGAAATATATTCCCGGTGCTGGATTCCAGAAATCATTTCCAGGGCTTTGTGTCTCTGGAAGATATCAGAAGGGAAATGTTCAAAACGGAGCAATATGAGACTACTCACGTCTACAATTATATGAAGTCGGCTCCGGCGTATGTCTATATTGATGAGAAGATGGATAGCGTGATGAGGAAGTTCGAACAGACCGAGGCGTGGAATCTTCCGGTGGTGGAAGCCGACAGGACATATGTGGGCTTCGTATCGAAATCAAAGATTTTCTCAGCATATCGAGATCAATTGAAACAAGTGTCACACGACTAAACTTGTCATTCTGAGGAGCCCGCAGGGGATTGCTGATTGTCATTCTGAGGAGCCCGCAGGGCGACGTGAGAATCTATAACAAGTTAATATTAGCCAAATGAAAAACATATACATCGATCATATAGCCAAGACTCTCCAGGTCAAGGACTGGCAAGTAGAGAATTGTGCAAAATTATTCGAAGAAGGAGCTACCATCCCTTTCGTAAGCCGTTACCGTAAGGAAAGAACCGGCGGACTGGATGAAGTAGCTGTAGCAGAGATACGCCATTGGACTGATGTCTTTGCAGAGATGGAAAAACGAAAGGCTACCATTCTCGAGACGATAGAACAGGCTGGTGGATTGACTCCGGAACTTCGTACGAGGATCGAGAATAGCGTGGATGCTCGTGAGATCGAGGATCTTTATCTGCCTTTCAGGCCTAAACGCAGAACCCGTGCAACAGCTGCAAAGGAGGCTGGTCTCGAGCCGCTTGCAGACAAGATGTATGATGTCGCATTGACAGATCCTGTTCCGGAGGCACGCAAATATGTGGGAGACAAGGTCGCTTCCGTGGAGGACGCATTGGCCGGAGCCCGCGATATCATCGCAGAGCGTCTGAGTGAGACTGCTTCAGTGCGCGAGACCCTTCGTCAGATCTTCAAGACACGTCGTATCGTTACCAAATCCACAAAGAAGGCTATAGGGCAGGAGGCAATGAAATACCGCACTTATTTCGATTATTCCGAGTCTCTCGAGCGTATTGCTCCACATAGGCTTCTTGCAATCCTTCGTGCTGAAGATGAGGGATTTATCAATGTTAAGATCGATGCTGATGCAGAGAAATGCGGAAAGAAGATCTATTATGATTTCTGTCAGGAAAGACGTTACCCGGCAGCTCCTTTGGCCGAGCATATTCATCAGGCATTTGATGATGCCTTCAAGAGGTTGCTTGAGCCTTCCATCTCAAATGAAGTACTTAAGGAAGCCAAGGAAAAGGCTGATATAGAGTCGATCAGGATTTTCGGTGAGAACCTGCGTCAGCTTCTTTTGGCTCCGCCTGTCGGACAGAAAAGAGTATTGGCGATTGACCCTGGATTCAGGACGGGATGCAAGGTGGTATGTCTGGATGAACAGGGCAATCTACTGCATAATGAAGCTATTTTTCCTCATCCGCCAGCGAATGAAAAAGTAAAGGCGATCCAGGCTGTCTCAGCTATGGTGGCTAAGTACGGCATAGAAGTCATTGCTATCGGAAATGGAACAGCAAGTCGTGAGACCGAAGAATTCATCAAACGTGTTCCTCTTCCTTCCGGAGTCCGCGTCTTTACCGTAAGTGAAGATGGAGCGTCAATATATTCTGCCTCTGAAGTAGCCCGTGAAGAATTCCCTGATTATGATGTGACAGTACGAGGTGCGGTTTCTATCGGCCGACGTCTTATGGATCCGCTTGCTGAGCTTGTGAAGATAGATCCTAAGTCTTTGGGAGTGGGGCAGTATCAGCACGATGT
>JAGKTT010000075.1 GCA_021153285.1 Bacteroidia bacterium | reverse complement strand
AATGGAGAGACATAAGGCTTATATGGCATCAGCTCGTACTGTGACACAGGTTTCAGAGCCGATTGCCCGCGCATTGGCTGAAAACGGCATTTCCATTCCTGAAATGGCTCTTTATGAGAATATGAATGAATCGGATATTATCGAGAAGGGCACAGGCAAGATGAGGATCCAGCCTAAGGATATGATTCACGGTAAGATCAATAATGGTCTGAAGAGTCTTCCGAAGGAAATCGGAAACCTTACTAAGCTTGAGCAGCTCTTCATTGCCAATGGTGAACTTGAAACTCTCCCAGGTCCTCAAGGGATTCAAGGGACTTGCTACAGGACCGTCAAGAGAGAAACTTCAGATCATCTATCTGAATGAGAACAATCTCGAGGTTGTCCCTAAGGAGATCAAGAATATGAAGAAGCTCGGTATGATTGACTTTTCGTCAAATAAGATTCATACCATCGAGGAGGCCTGGGGTAATGACATCAAGCCTGTGCAGATCTATTTTGACAATAACAGGCTTTCGGAGTTCCCGGTAGATGAGAAAGGTGTTTTCTGCTATATGGAAGATGCAGAGACCTTCTCGGTAAGGAACAACAATTTCACTCAGTTCCCTAATATCTTCGATGCCGAGTCTTTATATGCGATTGTGTCAATAGACTTCTCATATAACCACATCAGCTCATTCCCTGAGGATTTCCGTGGTGTATATGTGCAGACATTGACTATTGCCAACAATCCGGAATTGACCAAGTATCCTGTCGAACTTGCAAAGTCGAATTCGAAGATTATGAATATCAATTTCCGTGGCTGTAACATCAATGAAATCCCGAAGGGATCCTTTGAATATGAGAACGCGATAAATCTCACGTCATTTGACTTCTCATACAATGATCTCAAGGAACTGCCTTGGGAAATGCACGCGGGAAATCTGCCATATCTGTACGGTGTGGAACTTTCCTATAACCAGTTCTCAGAATTCCCTTGGATACCGCTTGACAGCCAGTATCTTACTGTATTTGCCATAAGAGGACAGCGCGACGAAAACGGAGCCAGATGTCTTTCTGACTGGCCTGAGGGAATATACGAGCACAGAGGCCTTCGCGGATTCTATATCGGTTCGAACAATCTTGGAAAGATCGAAGATACGATATCGACAATCTGCTATTACCTTGATATAAGTGACAATCCTGAGATTATCTTCGATGCATCTGATGTATGCTACGCGATCCAGCAGGGAGCATATATCCTTATATATGACAAGACTCAGGATATCAGAAACTGTGACATATTGTTTTAATGAGGAGGAAAGATATGAAGAATAGAATCATAATGACTTTGGCCGTTGCATTTGCGGCTGTCGCTTGTGTCGATCCGAATCCTCAGATAGAATTCGGTGTGGACACAGATAATATAAATATAGGTGCTGCCGGTGGAGAAAGGAAGATCAATATCAGTTCATCCGGTAACTGGGTGGCAATGACAGAGTCTCCTTGGATCGCTGTTTCGCCTGCGAACGGAAGAGGTAGCGTAGAGTGTTTGATCAGTATCGACTCTACTCTTGTGGTCGAACAACGTACCGGTTCAGTCCGTATCCAGAACCTTGATACTGAGGAAAAAAGAGACTTTACAATCGTACAGGATGGGTTTGAATATCAGATCGTCCTGGATGAGCCTCAGGTAGATGTGTCTGATTATGCGGCTTACGAGTCCAGGTATTTTGAAGTGAATGTAAGAGCCAATGTGGATTTCGATGTAGTTCTCCCTGAGGGAGCGGATAAATGGCTGACTTATAAAAAGTCTGATCTTACCCTTGACAGAGGCGCCAGACCGCGTGTTTCAAAAGTCCGCTTCGACTGGAAAGTCAATTCCCGTGATATGGAGAGGGTTGCCGACATCGTGTTTGAGCCGGCAAAGAATGTGCAGATGAGCAGGCACGATGCTTTGAAAGTCGTTCAGAAGGCCGCTCTGCCGATTCCTGTCGGCACTCCTGCCGGTGACTCGCTTGCCCTGCTTGCAGTAAGCCGTGGACTCAATATGTTCACAGAATGGGAGACATCAGAAAGGATGGAGCATTGGACCAATGTGTCCGTATGGAAGAATGGTCCCGACAAAGGACGTGTCAAGTCTGTACAATTCTTTATGTTCAAGACCGTAGAGGAAATTCCTTTTGAGATTCAGTATCTTACTGCTGCTGAGGAAATCATCATTTACTCCAATGCCAATCATTTCCTTCGCAGTCTCAGTACAGGAGAGCATATCACAAAACTCACTAATCTTAAGAGACTTACAATCGGTGCTTACGGACTTACAGAACTTCACCCTGACTTCAAGAATCTGAAGAATCTCGAATATCTGGATCTCAGTTCGAACTGTTTCCAGACCATTCCGGACATCCTTACACCGGAAAACTTCCCGAATCTTCACGCTCTTGAACTCAATGCGAACCAGCGTCATACAATATATGACCTGAGCAATGATATCAGAGAAAATGTCGGAGGATTCATTGATGAACCGAAATTCCCTGAGAGAATTCTTAAATGGAATAACCTGGATACCCTAAGATTGTCCGTAAATTATCTCCAAGGAGAACTTCCTAAGATGCTTGACCACGAGAAATGGACAGCAGAAGAGGTGCATTCGTGTGATACGCTTCCGGAGATTCTGATAGGACTTCCAAAGGTTCTTCCTGAGACAGAATTCTTTGCGATTAACTTCAACCGACTCACAGGAGAACTTCCGGAGTGGCTGCTGTATCATCCAAAACTGGATCTATGGTATCCGTATTCATTGGTGTTCCAGCAGGAGGGCAAGACACGTGACGGTCAGAACACCGGATTCAGCAATGAACCGGCCAGCCTTGACTATTATTATCACCACTATCCGAAGAAGAAGTATAACCCGAATAACAGAACAGAAGAATAATGGCAATAAGAAATATCATATATGCGATGGCGGCCGTCCTGCTTTCCGGACTGGCAGCTTGTTCGGTGGATGTACCTGAGACAGGTGCACTTACCGAAGATAAGAACACACCGCATCTTTCTGAAGATGTCGTCCAGGGCCAGCTTCTTGTACGCTTCGACGCCCGTGTAAGCGATATCTTGGAGAAGGCAGGAGTAACCAAGAGCGGTCCAATGATGCCTATGACCCGTTCCGGTATCCTGAGTGTCGATGAGATTCTCGACCTTGTCGAGGGCTATCAGATAGAGAGGGTATTCCCGGTGGATGTCCGTAGTGAGGAAAAGGCCAGAAAGGAAGGTCTTCATCTATGGTACGTAGTCCGTTTCAGTGAGGAATATCCTGTAGAAAAGGTAGCTGCAGATCTTTCTAAACTCGGAGAGGTAAGTCGCGTGGAATATAACCGCACTCTCAAAAAGGCCTCAGATGACAAGCCTACACCTCTTACACTTGAAAGACTCAAGGAGCTTACAGCCAATGCGACCAGCGGAGCATTCGACGATCCTCTGCTCTCAGATCAGTGGCATCTTGTCAATAACGGAAATCTCCGTCCTACCAAGTTCATCAAGGGAGCGGATGTCAATGTCGAGAATGCGTGGAAAGAAATGACTACAGGTGATCCTTCTATCATTGTAGCTGTCCTTGACGAGGGAGTGGACGTGTCCCATCCAGATCTCAAGGCAAATATGTGGGTGAATGAGGGAGAAATCTGGAAGTCACACGAAGACAATGACGGAAACGGATATGCCGGAGATGTTCACGGATATAACTTTGTTTCAAAGCACGGAGTGATATCGACTGACAGCAGATATGACACAGGTCACGGAACTCACGTAGCAGGAGTGATTGCTGCTGTCAATAATAATGGCGTGGGTATAAGCTCGATTGCAGGAGGTGACGGATCGGAATCAGGTGTAAAGATTATGTCTTGCCAGATATTTTCCGGACAGTATGCAGGTACAGTACTCGAGGAAGTACGTGCCATCAAGTATGCGGCCGACAACGGAGCTGTGATTCTCCAGTGCAGCTGGGGATATATCTCAGGTGCCGCCAATCCATATGAATGGACTCCTCAGTTCTCTACAGATGAAGAGTGGGAGTATTATAATGTACTTGAAAGAAAGGCATTGGACTACTTCGTTCACAATGCAGGTTCGCCTGATGGTGTCATCGAGGGAGGACTTGTCATATTTGCAGGAGGCAATGAGGCCGCTCCGGCTGCCAGCTATCCTGGCGCATATCCGGATTTTGTAGCAGTTGCGGCAACGGCAGGAGACTTTACTCCGGCAGTTTATACTAACTATGGTCCGGGAACAACCATCTCTGCTCCTGGTGGAGATCAGGATTATTACTATGACTATGTAGATGAGACTCATCGTATCGGTGAGGTCGGATGTGTCCTCTCCACACTTCCTTTTAATGTCAGCGAAAGCGGATACGGATATATGGAGGGAACATCGATGGCTTGTCCTCACGTTTCCGGTGTTGCGGCTCTTGGCCTTTCATATGCGGCCAAGCTCAGGAAGCATTTCAAGGCCGAAGAGTTCATTGCAATGCTTTATGATTCGTCGACTCCTATCGATCAATATATGACAGGTACCAAACAGTACAAGAAGTATGTCATCGATCTGTTAGAGTCATCTCCGATGATGTCATTGGAAATGAATGCTTTTCGAGGCAAGATGGGATATGGACAGGTGAACGCCTATGGTCTTCTTAAAGCTATTGAAGGCTCAGGAGTTGATATGACCTTCCCTAATCTTTATGTGGCTGTGGGCGGTCAGGCTACTGCTGTACCTTCAATGTATATGGATGGCAACAGCTTCACTGTGACAGTCAATGATTCATCAGTGGCTACGGCAGAAATCGTGGACGGAAAGATGATCGTAAAGGGTCTCAAAGCCGGTCAGACAGAAGCATCTGTGACCGGAAGCAGAACTGATAAATTCGTTATCACAGTACGCGAGGGCGCAAGCGGAAACGGTTGGCTTTAGTATGAGGACCGGAAGGATCATATTGACATTTTTTCTTCTCTTGGGAGTCTCTGTCTGCGCAAAGGCTCAGATGAAGATACTTCCAAGAGAAAAGATTGACAATGTGGCAAATCCTCGTCTCTCTCCAGATTCCGCTGCATTCAAGTTCGATATCAGGCATATCATAGCCGAGCCGATGAATGAGGACGATGCACCTTCGACCTTCATCTTCAGATTTGAGAATGCTGGTGACAGGATATTGAATATTGACAGATTGGTTACGACCTGTTCCTGTGCTTCGGCCTCAATTGACAAAAGGGAAGTGAAGCCAGACGAAAGTGCAGAGATTTCTGTCAGATATAACCCGAAAGGTCATCCGGGCAGATTCGAGCGCAGAGTCTTTGTGTATGCTTCAGGAGAGGATGATCCGGCAGCAGTCTTGAAACTGACGGTCAATGTGGAAAATGGAAAAGACCTTTCCGGAGAGTGGCCTGTACAGATGGGACCGATACGTCTGAGACGATCTTCGGTGGAATTTGTCCAGGGAGGGAAGGCAGTGGAAAAACTACGATTCATAAACCTTTCCGGAAAGCCATTGAAACCTCAGTGCGAGGAAACGTTCCTGCCTGAATGCCTCGATTTTGCGGCTGATATGGTAGAAGATGGACAGGTAGGTGAAATAGTGATATCATACGATCCGTCGAAGCCGGGTGTCAGGGAACAGATGAAGGTCATTCTTAAAGGTCTTGGCCTTCCTCCGACTAAAGCGACTATAACAGTGAACCTTCTGTCATTCTGAGGAGCGATAGCGACGTGAGAATCTATAAAAAGAAATAAATAACAACCGATATGAACAGAATTAAAATATTGATTACAGCAGCATTGGCAACTTTGATGGTTTCCTGCACAGAGAAACCAGTGGAGACAGTAGAATACCTTGATGTCAATGCAAACAATATCTCCGGAAAGTGGGAACTCGTAGAGTGGAACGGCTCGTCTCTGACCGAGGGTACATATGTATATCTGAACATTGTACGCAATGACAGGACATATACAATGTATCAGAATCTTGATAGTTTCAATAATGTCCCTCACGTGGTGACAGGCTCATATTTCATCGAGTATGACCCCGAGCTCGGAGCTATCCTCCGCGGTAATTATGACCACGACTCTGGCGACTGGGCCCATCGCTACATCGTCAAGGATCTCACAGCTGATCAGATGTATTGGGTAGCAAAGGATGATCCGACATTCATCCAGAAATTT
>JAGKTT010000074.1 GCA_021153285.1 Bacteroidia bacterium | reverse complement strand
TATATCCGTTTGCCTCAATCCATTCAAGTAATTCACGAATATTTTCGTTCAGGCGGTTGTATGGGCCATAAACCTTCATACATACAGCCTCCGCAACCTGAGGAATCTGCTTGAACTTGATTATATCAGAGTCCTTTCCCATAGCAGCAACCTGCTCACAGTACTCAATGTCTATATTTTCCTTCCTGTATCCTCCGTGCTCGATGGTATAACAGTAACCTGGTTCAGGACACTCACATCCCAGACGGGACATCTCAGGGCCGATTGTCATATAGCACAGTTTTCCAAGTTCATCGTACGATGGAATTTCGGCACGATGCGATGCGACAATAATCGCAGGCAATGAATCAACGTAGATCTTTTCCATTTCATTAAGTTTCTTTTGGAAAGTAATCATCGCCGACAGACGGTCCCTGCATTCGGTCAGCAGGCGCAACTGTTCCTGGCAACTGCGGATCTTCTCTTCAAGCATATCGATTGAAGGACGTTGAGTCTCGGAATCGTACATCGTACGAATCTCCTCCAGACTGAATCCCAGCCCCTTTAACTTGATAATATTCAAGGCCTTCTGCATCTGCCCGACAGAATAATAGCGGTAGCCGGAACTGTAGTCAATAATCTCCGGCACAAGCAGCCTGATTTTCTCATAATGCCTCAGAGCCCTTACAGTGACACGACAAAGGCGTGAAAACTCCCCGATTTTTAATCCATTTCTATTCATAACGCGTTATTTGCCTGCAAATATAAAACACGCCCTAAGGTACGAGTCAAGGGGATATCTGAAAATTTATGCATAACTTTACCAAATAAATCGCAATTTATAGAACTCTATGGATTTTAAGACCTACGGCAATACCGAATTGGCAACCCTCCTGCTGATTCCAGGGTTGGGAGTCTCATACGAGATACTCCTGCCTCTTATCGGTATGCTGAAGGACCGGTTTCACGTCATTGCGGTTCAAGTCGATGGCTTTACGCTAAATAGTCATACGGAATTCATTTCAATAGACGATCAGGCTCGACAGGTGGTCGAATATATCAACGAGTCACTTAGAGGACATCTTGACATAGCCTATGGACTGTCTCTCGGAGGCAAAATCCTGTCACGGGTTCTTGAAATAAATGAGGTGGTGATAGAACATTCGATAATGGATGCTGCTCCACTGCTGCCACTTCCCCGCTGGCTTGTCGGTCCATTGAAATATCTCCAATGTGCGAATGTATGGTCGTGCTATCACTGGACAGGATTCTGGAAACGGGTCTTTCATTCACATTATTTCGATGTTTTGCTTGACGAATGCAAGAAAATATATCCGTTTGGTGGAAGCAAAGCGGTCCTTGACGGCTATACTTCAGTATATACCACAAAGCTTGAAAGCATTTCTGGACAAGACATTCACTACTGGTACGGAACAAAGGAATCCTTCGTTGCTAAACCGCAGGTCAGACATCTAAAGACCTTATATCCTGATACAAAGATTGAAATCTTCAAGGGAATGAATCATGGTCAGATTCTCGTCGACCACCCGGAAGAAGTAGCAAGCAGAATAACACGAATGCAATATGAACAGGACATTATTGACACAAGCATTGATTAAATTTCTTGCCGGGATCTTACTGATAGGACTGCTGGTGTTTCTGCCTGTAGGATCATTTGCTTATTGGCAGGGATGGCTTCTGATGGGCGTCCTGTTTATACCGATGTTCTTCGCAGGAATCGTTATGCTTGCCAAGAATCCGGACCTGCTCCGTAAAAGGCTGAATGCCAAAGAGAAAGAAGGAGAGCAGAAAGCAGTTGTAGCATTAAGTGGTCTGCTTTTCACTCTATCATTCGTCACCGCAGGTCTGAACTGGAGGTTCGATTGGTGGATGTTGCCGGACTGGACTGTATGGACGGCCGCTGCCCTCTTTATTTTCTCCTACTTATTATATGCGGAAGTATTGCGGGAAAACGAGTACCTCTCCAGAACCATCGAAGTCCAGGAAGGACAGAAAGTCATTGACACCGGGCTATATGGCATTGTGCGTCATCCGATGTATATGTCAACAGTCATTATGTTCTTATCTATGCCATTGGTTCTCGGTTCCCCGATATCATTCATAATTATGCTCGGATACATACCAGTGATCGCCAAGAGGATCAGGAACGAAGAAGACGTTCTCACAACCGGCCTTGACGGTTACAAGGAATATAAAACGCGTGTAAAGTATAAGGTAATCCCTTTTATCTGGTAAATTCCCATTTACGTAACTAATATACCTATGAATCAAAGTGAGATAAGAATTATGTGGACATCTATATTGGCACCTATACTGATTGTAATCGGAGTAACTCTATTAGTTCTTGGATCTATTCCTGTCAAGAACTCAATTGAGGACAATACCCTTACTGTACATTTTGTGATCGGCAAGAAGGTCATAGATGTCACTGGTGCCAAGTTTCTGCCGGTACCCGATGACGTAAACCGTAACCTCATCAGAACCAATGGCACTAGTGTCGGCAAGAAGAAATCCGGACACTTCAAGAACACCAAGACAAAAAACAAATACATATTCTATCTTACCGGCAATGGCGAAAGGGTCTATTTCGAGATCGGCGACAAGAAGTACCTGATAGACAATATGCACAACTAACAGAAAGATGTCAGAAATGAAAAAGATAATCATCATCGATGGCGGTCCCCGCCGCAATATGAACACTGCCCGGATGCTTCAGAAATTCGCTGAAGGTGCACAGTCATCAGGTGAACACATAGAGGTCAAGACTTACAGACTATACGACCTAGACTACAAGGGTTGTATTTCGTGTATGGCGTGCAAGCTGAAGGACAGAGCGTCCAACGTCTGCCGATTCAGAGATGCTCTCTCTCCTATCCTGGAAGAGATCTCACAAGCTGACGGTCTTGTCCTTGGCTCCCCTATCTACTTCGGTGAAGTAACCGGTCAGATGCGTGCCTTCCTTGAGAGGCTTTCATTCCCGTGGCTCTCATATAACGACTACAGTATGACTGCTCCTAAGCAGATGCCGGTGGTTCTGATTGAGACTATGAACGGAACACCTGAGAGAAACAACAGCAACGGCTACGGCAGTATGGAGTTCTGCATCACAAGGGCACTTGGCCAGCCGCAGCGCATCGTTGCATACAACACTTATCAGGTGAAGGACTATGACCGCTATGAACTTGCTGGCTTCTCCGAAGAGGCAAAGCGTCAGTGGCGCGATGCTCATTGGGAAGAGGACCTGCAGAAGGCATTCGAGGCAGGACGTCAGATGGCAGCTGAGTAAAATGATACCTGAAATTATAAGAAACACCGTCTTTATAGGCTGCGGCAGCTTCATCGGAGGTGTCGCACGTTACCTCATATCCGTAGCAATGAAGACCATAAGCAAAGGTTTCCCGTGGGGGACACTTGTCGTGAACCTTGTAGGTTGCTTTGTTATCGGATTGCTATGGGGATTCTTCAGCAAGAACTCTAGTGAAAGTAGCTTATGGGCACTCTTTATGACGGTCGGAATCTGCGGTGGATTCACCACCTTCTCGACTTTCTCCAAGGAAGCTTTGATGATGCTGCAGGCAGGGAACTTCTTTAGCCTTATGGCATACGTAGCAATCAGTGTCATTGCCGGTATCGCACTTGTTGCAGCCGGATATTATCTTGTTCATCTATGATTGAAACCAAGCGCCTGTCATTTCGTCCTTGGAGAGAGGCTGATGCAGAGGAACTGTTCCGACTTGCATCAGATCCGGATGTCGGTCCACGAGCAGGATGACCACAACGAGAGCAACATCGGCATTGCTGAAGGGGAAGCAGAGGTAGGCTACTGGATCGGAAAGCCTTTCTGGAATCAAGGATACTGCACCGAAGCGTTGCGTGAGATGATTGAATATTGCTTCAACTCAAAGGGATTTCTCACGTTATGGGCAGACCACTTCGTCGATAATCCTGCTTCCGGAAAAGTAATGGAAAAATGCGGATTCCGGGACACAGGAGACATAAACTGGCTGAGCGAACTCTACAAAGGAGACGAAAGGCCGGTAAAAATTATGAGACTTGCGAAACTTAAATTATTACAAGATGATTAAATACATACGGATTATATTTCTTGCGCTGCTGATCATCCCGGTACAGGCTTATGCACAAGAAGCGAGGTGTACAGTTTCCGGACGAGTAATCGACGGAATGAGCTCCCCAGTAGCATATGCATCTGTTGCCGTCTATAAGGATAATTCACCATTGACCGGAACCATCACAGATTTTGAAGGAAAATTTTCGCTCAAGGTTGCTCAAGGCACAGATTCTTGTCAGCTAGTGGTTGAATTCATCGGTTACAGCAAGTTTTCTCAAGAGTTAGTTCCCGATAAATCCCAGCTGAATCTGGGTCCGATTGTTATGAAGGAGGATGCCATTTCTCTTGAAGGAGCAACGGTCTCTGCGAAGGAGGTTGTTCAGAAGTCAACTGTCGAACATACCACCATCAACGCCTCGTCGAATATGTCTTCAGGCAAAGGAACAGCAATCGACATTCTCCTTTCAGCTTCTTCTGTAAGCGTTGCCGACAACGAAATATTGATCCGAGGCAACTCAAATATACTTGTCCTTTTGGATGGAGTACCTACAACTGCAAGTGACCTTTCTACCATACCTGCCGGCAACATCAAAAGCATCGAGGTCATAACGAATCCGGATGCTTCATATGACGCCTCAGGTACCGGCGGAATCATCAATATCATTTCCAAGAAGACTTCAGCTCAGGGATTCAGTGGAATTGTCGCTGCAAATTACGGTTTCAATCATTTCGTCACTGCAAATGCAGCCTTTGCTTATAACAAGTCAAAAGCTTCATACAGATTCAGTTACAATACGAAATATGAAGATGATGTGGTGAACACCAGCCTTCAGCGAAACATAAAGGCAACCGGTTACAATGTGCTTCAGCAGATGGAGGCGACAAGGTATACCTATAACAACAACATCACTCTAGGAGCGGATTTCCGAATCGATCAGCGTAACCGGCTCAGCGTCGACGCCAAATGTATCCTCCCTCGCATAAACATCAGGCAGGATCTCCATAATACATTCACCGACAATTCAGTCGTTACTGACGAGGCAAGACATAATGACGTAACTTGGAACCGTGAAAATATTGAAGGTTCGATTACCTATACATATGTGATCAGACCGGATGTATCCGATATTTCCGTCAAAGGTTCTGTATCCAAGATATGGGGACACAGACCGTCATATTATTTCGTGGACGATGAAAAGACCAACTATTCCAACTCCGGGGGAAGTCCTTTCATTTCCGCTTTGCAGGCAGACTATAAGCATAAATTCAAATCCGGAACCCTTTCTGCAGGAGCGAAGCTTACCTATAGAACGAACGATATTTACCATAAGTTCTATAATTTAAGCAATGGAGCCTGGGAATATTCTGAAGCATTGAGCAACGATTTGATACACACGGAGACGGTTCCTGCACTTTATGCAATGTTCGGTTCGCGTATCGGAAAGAAATTCACGTATAAGGCAGGTCTTCGCGGAGAGATGAGCCGTGTTACATTGGACAGCCGACACGATAATATCTCGCAGACAGACTACACTTTTTTCCTCGCTCCAAGCCTTTCCGGAATATATGACGTCGCTGACGGACAAGAACTTTCCCTTGCTGTTTCCCGTCGTATAGGACGTCCGACATATCCGCAGCTCAATCCATATATGAGTATGGTTGACGCGACAACATATGAGAAAGGAAATATGCATCTGCAACCTGAGAAAGCGACCAAGCTTGACTTGGGATATAGTCTCAGCCGCGGATCATTCAACCTTTTCCTCAATGGATATGTGAATCATACCTCCGACTACATCTCGCAGATCACGGCTATCGATTCGCAAAGGCTGATCACGACGTATGTGAATGCTGCTTCCGACCTCAAATCAGGTGTAGATTTCACTCTTCG
>JAGKTT010000073.1 GCA_021153285.1 Bacteroidia bacterium | reverse complement strand
CCTACACTGGAGATTAAAGGTGCAAGTCTGAACACACATACTGCAAACATATTTGAGCCTGTGCATTTTTATCTTGAGGGAGACGATTATATGAACTGGAGCCTGTCCCAGCTGTGCGATTCTCTTGTATTCAGCGTTATGGGAAAGGAAGGAAGCCGTAAGGTGTATTATGATGAGAAGGGACATTCTGAACTGATCGCCGGATGGGATCATCGTTTCTATCTTCCGCAAGGTTGCTTATGTAGCATTCAGGCATACAAGAATAATGAAGTGATATATACCGATGCCATCGAAGTCAATCTGACCAATGACAAGGATTTCCTGATGTATGATTGGGATGAAGTCGCTGATGCATCGAAGCTTGGAACTGTCGGTTTCAATAATTTCATCGAACCTCAATATAGCATTGTTACGGCAGCCTATTTCAAGGAAAATACTCCATCTGTAAAGGTTACTGTCGAGAATCCGGAAAGTCTGGAGGATGCACGAACCTGGCTGTATGATTATATGAAGAAACTGTACAAGGATCCTGTCTATAGTGAGAGTGCCGAGGTGAAGACGAAATATGCAGAATTATTCGTTTCAGCACAGGAGGATGAGACTCCATTGTATATCTGGAAGGATGACAAGTCGGTCGTTGCTCTTGTGGAACAGTATGATGAGTTCGTGCCTGTGACGAGGGTGTATGTTAGGGCTGAACCATGTGCGGACTGATATTTGCAGGCGATTTGTGAAATTTCAACGACTAAACGAGCTTAATATGAAAAGAGCAGTATCCATTTCTTTGCGATTTGTCGCACTTGTAGCCCTGTATATGCTTATAGGGTGGGCTTTCGGAATGTATGAGACATTCAGCATCTGGAGGATGCTTCTGATGGGATGTATTTTCTCCGGTATTATGCTTGGCTTCAGTGAGTGGCAGAACAGAAAAAGGCAGCGATGAAGGTCTATCCATTTCTTGCTTCTTTATGTCTGTTGTCTAGCTTGATTTCTTGTGGTGACAGACAGGGACCGGATGGGAACACAATGTACCTGAAGGCTTTTTCTGATGTGTATGGTGTAGTCAGATGGTTTTATCCTGGAGATGAGGCTCAGGATGTGGATTGGAATGCATTGGCACTCGAAGGAGTCAGTAAGATTGATTCTGTCAATTCCAAGGAAGAGTTCCAGAGTGTTATGACAGAATTATTCTGTCCTATTGCGTCCGGAGTCGTTTTCTCAAGTGATCCTGTTTATAATGGCAGTCGTATCATTCCGGAAGATACTGCTGGGTTGAAGGAGATAGCCTGGCAGCATTATGGCGTGGATCTTGGCAAATGGAGTAATTCATATGTAAGTAAGCGTACATACCGTAATCAGGATTCGCAAGGGCTCAACAGACTTGTATTCGAGGTGACATTGTCAGCTGCAGATTATATTGGTGATAATCTCACTTTATCTGTGGACGTAGAGAATATGAATCCCTCATCGCTTAAGGTATATGCAAAGGTATCTCTTGATGTCAATGATGCTGATACTTATATCAACTTTTGTGAGTTTGTCCCGGATTATCTTGTGGGCGAAGATTACCAGCAAAGCGTCAGCATAGGAAGGGAGGAGGCTAATAAACTCATCAGAATCGGTGTGTTCACAGAAGGTACGGGAGAGTTTATTCTGAACAGCTGTACCCTGTCATACGGATCCAAATATGTCGATGTATTGGGGCTGTCGCACAGCTTAAATCAAACCATATATGATTATTATGATCAATCGCGCAGGATAAGGACAAAGGAAATTCTTTTTGATGATCATTCACACGTGGGTGATGTGCAAAGCCTTGAGATTATTGACGGATTATTTGCCCATATACCGTTAGCCTTGTATGGGAATGAAGAGCATACTTTTCCGTTGGCTGCCCAGCCATCTTCCTACTACCTTTCGGACACTTCCGAGCAGGATATGATGCTTGCTGACCTGATTATGACTTGGAATGTCATCAAATATTTTCACCCATACATTTCAGATGAAGTGGAGGATTGGGATGGCTGCCTTGTCAGGGCTTTTGAAGAGGTCGGAGAATGCAGTCGGTATTCTTTGGATCCATTGAGGAGAATGATGGCCAATGTGAATGATGCTCATTTTGTTGCAAATTCACCGAAAGAATTGAAGGATTATGGCTTTCTTCCTGTAAGGGTCAGGAATGCTGACGGAAAGATTTGTGTGGTAAGATCTATTGATGAAGCGATTCGTCCTGGCGATGAAATTATGCTTGTTGATGGTAGGAAGGCAATTGATCTTTATGAAGAGTGTGAGCAGTTGGTGTCAGGAAGCCCGCAGTATAAGAGGTATGTGGCTGAACAGATATGGCTGAGACAATACGTTCCGGAGCAGACTTTAGTTCTGATGCGTGACGGCGAGGAGGTGGAAGTAAGTGTCCGTAAGGTAGAACGTAGTGAGTTTGTTGAGAGGTTGTTGCCTGATGAGAACCTGAATAACAGTCGATGGATAAACAAGGATACGCTCTATCTGAATACGGCTCTTAGTGATCTTCAGGAAATCAAGGAGTTGCTGAGTATGAGGAATGAGAGTCAGACTGTTCTGATCGATATCAGGAATGGAAGTAGATTCCTGCTGATGAACATATTGCCGTATATTGCTGATAAGGCTGATCTATTGCCTTTCAGGGCAGGAATAAGCAGGATACCGAAAGTGTTTATCCCTCAGACTCCGGTAATAAAAGATACTCTGGAGAATATCGATGTTCCTGTTCTCAAGTATGATAATGTTTTCATCACAGGTCCGATGAACTACAGCCACGATGAAGAAGTCGTGGACTATGCTCTGTATTGTGGTATTGCCACTACTGCGGGAGAGCCTACTGCCGGATGTAATGGCAGGATCAATAGGATACCGCTTCCTTCAGGCGGTGCAGTCTATTTTACTGGAACGAAAGTGTTCAGCAGTCTTGGACCTCAGGGGTATTATTATGGCAAAGGGATTTCTGTGGGGAGGGGCCGATGATGATATTATCCAGTGCGGATATTTGCTTTTTTGTTTGATTTGATTACCTTTGCACCATCTCCTTGACCATGTTGTTAAAGGAGGTTACAGGATCGTCGAAAGGCGGTCCTTGCTTTTTATTCTGTGATTTGGCGGGATGCCCGATCAGGTCGGGCATGACGGTGAAGTGATCGGGCCATGACGGGGAGACCCCTATAAAAAACCAAACCCGATAGCTTGACGATTCAGAGACTACCGGGAATAAAGATTGTTTTTCTATTGATTATGCTCTTGATCTTTTGATTTCTGAGCAAGATCTTTCTGCACTGCCATCTTTCCTGTGACGAAGAGGCCGACGACTGATACCATTGTTACGCAGAGGAATGTGACTGCGAATGCTGTCATTCCGAAGTACACAGCGAAGAAGACTGCGACTGCTATGCAGACAAAGACCAGTATGAATCCGAAGAGTTGTCCTCTCTTACTTTGATCGACCTGCCCTCCGATCGCTTTTGTTTCAAGTGCCATTCTATGCTCTTGCTGTTTCTCTGCCATTTTGAGGATTCTGTCGGCTGCACCTGGTTGAATCTCTTCGTAGCGTGCAAGTGCTTCGGGCGGCGGAATCGGGCCTGAATACATTTCGCTGCGGATAATCATCAAGGCTTCCTTGACTTCTTCTTTCTTGCTTTCAGGAACAGCATCGAGAATGACCTGCACAGGGCTTTCTGTTTCTTGAACTTTTGCTTTCTCTGTTATGACTTCTTTGATCGTCTCTCCCATAACATTAGAATTTATAAGTTCTTAAAACAGAATAGATATCCTGACCAATGACTCCGAAATCGGATTCAAGGGCTGTAGTGTCCGCTTGCTTTTCAGAACGGGATCCGTTGAAAGTATAGAAAGGAGCAAAGATGCTCAATAAGCTTCCCATACCTGTAAGGAATGATCCCTTTGAGAAAAGATAGTCTGTTCTGTAAAATGACTTTTTCATTTTAATGTGTGTTTGCATTGCAAATATACAAATTTTAGACAATTCACACGGGATTGTTAGATAAATTAGGTTCATAATGATTAAAATTAGAGTGAAAATGTATGTCTTCTTTCCCGATTGCATTCTCTGCTGTTTGGGATAGAAGTAATCTTCCACTGGCATACTTTTAGGAATCGGCGTTTTCATCTAATTTTTCACGATATGAAAACGAACGACAAGAAAGAGCTCACCTCGGAGAACGGCCGTCCCATTCCGGACAACCAGAACACTCAGACAGCAGGCCATCGCGGACCTGTGACATTGCAGGACACCTGGCTTCTTGAGAAGATGGCCCACTTCGACAGGGAGGTCATTCCTGAGAGAAGAATGCATGCAAAAGGTGCTGGAGCATACGGCACATTCACAGTGACTCATGACATCACGAAGTACACCCGTGCCTCTATATTTGCTGAAGTGGGAAAGCAGACTCCTTGTTTCGTGCGTTTCTCCACTGTAGCAGGTGAACGAGGAGCAGCAGATGCAGAGCGAGACATCCGAGGATTCGCAATGAAATTCTACACTGATACCGGCAACTGGGACCTTGTAGGCAACAACACTCCTGTCTTCTTCCTTCGCGACCCGTTGAAGTTCCCGGACCTGAACCATGCGATAAAGCGTGATCCGCGTACCGGAATGCGCTCGGCAAACTCCAACTGGGACTTCTGGACACTCCTTCCCGAAGCGCTGCATCAGGTGACCATCACCATGTCGCCACGCGGCATTCCTGCATCCTTCCGCCATATGCACGGATTCGGAAGCCACACATACAGTTTCTATGATGCCGAGAACCGCCGCACATGGGTGAAGTTCCATCTGAGGACACTCCAAGGCATAAAGAACATGACTGATGCTGAGGCGGAAGCGGTCATCGCAAAGGACAGGGAGTCACATCAACGCGACCTGTTCGAGGCCATCGAAAGAGGAGATTATCCACGCTGGCTGATGCAGGTGCAGCTCATGACCGAGGAGCAGGCCAGGAACTATGAGATCAATCCTTTCGACCTCACAAAGGTATGGTATCACGGCGACTTCCCTCTTCACGATGTGGGCATACTGGAACTGAACCGCAATCCGGAGAACTTCTTTGCTGAAGTGGAGCAGGCGGCGTTCAATCCGGCAAACATCATCGAGGGCATAGGCTTCTCCCCTGACAAAATGCTCCAGGGTCGTCTATTCTCATATGGCGATGCGCAGCGCTATCGTCTTGGAGTGAATTACAACGAAATCCCGGTGAACCGTCCAAGATGCCCGTTCCATTCGTTCCACCGTGATGGTCAGATGCGCACCGACGGCAATATGGGAGCAACGGTTTCATATGAACCTAACAGCTACGGCCAGTGGAAGGAAAAGCCTTCGGCAAAGGAACCTCCGCTGGCGGCGATGGGCGATGTATTCAGCTACGATGAGCGGGAATACGACAGCGACTACTACACCCAGCCGGGAAAGCTCTGGCGCCTGATGTCAGCGGAAGACCAGAAGGCGACCTGCGAAAACACAGCACGCGCGATGACCGATTCTGAGATCTTCATCAAACAGAGGCACATCCGCAACTGCTTCAGAGCCGATCCCGCATACGGTAAAGGCGTCGCCGAGGCACTTGGACTTTCACTGGAAGAAGCCCTCATTGCTGAAGACCCGGGACATCCGGAATGGGATGAAGGTAATATTCGTCAGGGTTAATCAGACCAGATATTTTTGATTCGGGAACGATCTCTTAAAGGATATCGTTCCTGCTTTATTTTATATAATGAACCCGATGTGAAGTATTCTGCGAAAATCACATATTCCAGAATGGATTTATGCATAAAAACTTCCTTACAGACTGTTAATTTACTAAATTTACATGATTTTTAGCCGTATTGAAAGACTTCGATAATTGTATTGTGCAGAAAAGTATCCTCAATAGAGGTTAAGCATATAGTACCACAACTGATTAATGACGCTTTTATGGAATTAAAGAAAACGGTTAACGACAAGTTTCTGACATTGTTCGGAAAACCAGGAGTCGTCTATGCATCAGCAGGACGAATCAACCTCATCGGAGAACACACCGACTATAACGGAGGTTTCGTGTTTCCGGGAGCGATCGACAAGGTCATCATGGCCGAAATTCTTCCTAACAACACAGATCAGGTGAATGTGTTCTCCATCGACATCAACGAGGAGGCACACTTCGGTCTTAATGAGGACGATGCTCCGTCTCAGTCCTGGGCCTGCTACATCTTCGGAGTATGCCGCGAGATACTCAAGAGAGGTGGCGTGGTAAAGGGATTTGATGCTGTGTTTGCAGGCGATGTACCTCTCGGAGCAGGACTGAGCTCATCAGCGGCATTGGAATCATGCTTTGCCTATGCACTGAACGACATGTTCAATGACAATGGCATAAACAAATTCGAGCTTGCACGTATCGGCCAGTCGACAGAGCACAACTACTGCGGAGTGAACTGCGGCATCATGGACCAGTTCGCATCCGTAATGGGGCAGAAAGGCAAGTTGATGCGCCTGGACTGCCGCTCCATGGAATTCGAGTACTTCCCTTTCGAGTCGGATGAATATGAACTTATTCTAGTTGACTCAAGAGTGAAGCACGAGCTTGCGGACTCCCCTTACAACAAGCGCAGGCAGTCGTGCGAGAGGGTAGCCAAACGTCTAGGTCTGGATACGCTTCGTGAGGCCACACTTGAGATGCTCGGAAATATACTTCCAGACATAACAGCAGAGGACTATTTCAGGGCGAAATTCGTCATAGAGGAAAAGGAGCGTGTACTCGCTGTATGCGACGCCCTCAATGCAGGTGACTTCGAGACCGTGGGAAGGAAGATGTACGAGACCCATGAGGGACTGTCAAAGGACTATGCCGTAAGCTGCGAGGAACTGGACTTCCTCAATGACATTGCCAAGGAATGCGGCGTGACAGGATCCCGCATCATGGGAGGCGGATTCGGCGGATGCACCATCAACCTTGTCCGCAAGGAGCTGACCGATGCGTTCGTCCAGACAGCAAAGGACAGATTCAATGAAAAATATGGTCACGAGCCTAAGGTATATCCTGTGGTGATAAGTGACGGAGCCCGTAAACTTGAATAATCATGAGTGGAAAAAGAACAGTTCTCGTCTCAGGAGGTGCGGGATATATAGGCTCGCATACCGCAGTCGAGCTTATCAATGCCGGCTACAATGTCGTCATCATAGATAATCTCTCCAATTCGGAGAGCGATTCTGTGACCGGTGTAGAGCAGATCACAGGAAAGAAGGTCGATTTTGAAGTCGTAGACACATGTAACACTGAAAGGCTGAAGCAGGTCTTTGACAGATACGAGTTTGACAGCGTCATTCATTTCGCTGCCTACAAGGCGGTGGGAGAATCAATGGCAGAGCCACTGAAATACTATCAGAACAACCTTGTCTCGTTCATGAACATCGTCAGCCTGATGAAGGAGTACGGACGTCCCAACATCCTATTCTCGTCATCCGCTACCGTCTATGGCGATGCGGAGCATCTCCCCGTAACTGAAGACACACCTCGCCAGCCAGCCACTTCCCCATACGGCAACACCAAGCAGATTGCCGAGGATATCCTTCGTGACTGCTGCCGGGCATATGCTGGAGTGAATGGCATTGCCCTCAGATACTTCAATCCTATCGGAGCTCATCCTTCTGCACTTATCGGAGAGTTGCCGAGAGGTGTTCCGAACAACCTCGTTCCGTTCATCACCCAGACGGCAGCCGGCATCCGTGAGTGCCTCAGCGTCTTCGGAAACGACTATGACACCCCTGACGGCACCTGTCTGCGCGACTATATCGATGTCGTCGATCTGGCAAAGGCTCATGTCGCTGCAGTCGACCGTATGACTGCAGGAAAAATGGAGGAGAATTATGAAATATTCAATATCGGGACAGGACGCCCTGTCTCGGTGCTCGAACTCCTTACCACATTCGAGAAGGTGAATGATCTCAAGCTGCCTTACAGGATGACCGACAGGCGTCCGGGAGACGTACCAGCCGTATGGGCCGAGACATCCAGAGCCAACGAGGTGCTGGGATGGAAGGCGGAGAAGACTCTGGAAGAGACCCTCAGGTCGGCCTGGGAATGGGAGAAGAAAGTCAGAAACATAAAATAGCAACAGAAATGAAACCTACACTATTCGTTCTTGCCGCCGGAATGGGCAGCCGTTACGGCGGACTCAAGCAGCTGGACGGGCTCGGACCTAACGGAGAGACCATCATGGACTATTCCATCTACGATGCCATTCATGCCGGTTTCGGCAAGGTGGTTTTCGTCATCCGCAAGGACTTCGAGCAGGACTTCCGTGACAAGGTACTCTCAAAATATGAGGGACATGTTCCTGTCGAGGTCGTCTTCCAGTCTATAGACAAACTACCTGAAGGATTTGTATGTCCTGCGGACAGGACCAAGCCTTGGGGTCCGGCTCATGCGGTCATCATGGCGGCAGGGGCTATCAACGAACCGTTTGCGGTGATCAACTCAGATGATTTCTACGGCCGCAATTCCTTTGAAGTGATTGCAGAGGAACTGATGCGTCCGAGAGAGAGGAAGGGTGACTACTGCATGGTCGGCTTCAGGGTCGGCAACACTATGACAGAGAACGGAGGAGTCAACCGTGGAGTATGTCAGACTACTGAAGGTCTTCTTACATCTGTGGTAGAATGCAAGGAGATAGCATATAACGACGCACACGAGATCGCTTATAAGGATGAGAACAGCACCGTACATATTCTGGATTACAACACTCCGGTATCAATGAACATGTGGGGCTTCACACCAGACTACTTCGATTTCGCGACACGCGAGTTCACCGCCTTCCTGTCGGAGAAAATTGATGTGCCGAAGTCAGAGCAGGTGATACCTGATGTCGCGGATGCATTGATAAAGTCTGGAGAGGCTACCTTCAAGGTGCTCGACACAGACTCAAGGTGGTTCGGAGTGACATACGCCGAAGACCGTCCGGGAGTCGTCGAGAAATTCGCAGAACTACATAGGGAGAATATCTACCCGGACAGATTATTCTAATCTTGACACCCTTTGCCGCATTATCAAGTTACTGCAAAGTTTTTGTATATTTGCAGTAACTTGTTTTTTTTGAAACTGACTATATATGACAGATCGTCTGGATATTGCAAGACAGATTGTAGAGGAGACCTGCCCTCACAGAAGACTGAAGCTGGAAAACATACAGATGTTCTCAGAAGTAATCCAATGCAGGAAATTCCATAAAGGAGAGGTTATTCTCGCCGAAGGAGAAGTCTGTAAATGTCTGTCGTATATAGAGAAGGGGCTTACCAGACAGCATTATGTCAAGCACGAGAAGGATATGACCGAACATCTGTCCTGCGAAGGAGGGGTCGTGTTCTGCATTGAGAGCTATTTCAACGGCACACCTACACACCTTGCAATGGAAGCGCTTGAACCGACCGTAATCTGGGAGATGCCCCGTGACAAGATGGAGGAGCTTGCAGAGACCAATGCAGACCTTGCATTCCTGTACCGCCGTTTCATAGAGGATTCACTGATGCTGTCTCAGGTAAAGGCTGACATCCTCCGCTTCGAGTCAGCCAAGGACCGCTATGCGAAACTGATGCAGCTCTTCCCCGGAATCATACAGAGAGCTCCGATCGGGCATATCGCCTCTTATCTTCAGATGTCACTGGAGACCCTCAGCAGAGTACGATCAGGCATACAGTAGAACTGGGCTTTGGCGTCGTTGCGTCAATACAGGCCTAAACAAGTATCAATTTACTTTTTCTACTGGTGGAACAGCAATCCATTCAGTTGTACTGACATTGGAAGATGATACGCATCCGGTACCTCCTGAAACGTTGGTGTAGGCAAATGTTGTGGGTGCAAGGCCTATAAAACCGAGTATGTTGCTGCCTTTATCCTGACAAGCTATTTCGTAATTCAATCTTTCTTGCGATACTTTATGTATTCCTATCTTATAGAAAGCATACCTGTACTGTTCCGGATCTTGTAACGGATATTCCACGTTTATCTCAAACTCAGTTCTCTTACCATTGAACTCACGGTCTGTCAGACCATAATATTTATCTCCATCCTGCCATATTACATCAAAAGGCCCGAGGTCAAGAAAGGAGGTCTCCTCTGTATTACCGAATGATGGTTCCAACCATTCTACTCCGCTCGGATTAAGACTGTCCTCATACCAGTATGCCTTGGTAAAAGTAAATGCATAACAGTCATCTGTTTCTGCCGGATCGTTGAAAGCAATGCTTATGCGTATTTTCGACTCGTTTATCCTTGAGTGGGACACCTCAATTTTAGGCGCAGCCTGCGGAACAACAACGGTAGAACTTGCTGTCGGGAATCCCTCCGCCTTTGCAACCACCTTCAATTCATCACCGGGAATTATTCCATATACTTCTGCAGCAACCAGCCCCTCAAATTTATGCAGCAGAATATCATTTCTTGTCCAGACTAGATCTGAATTGTGATAGACTTCCAGTTGGCATCGTATCTCTTCTGGAAACTCCCGCTCTCCGGCTGCAGAGGGAATTGCATAAACAAAACCATTCAGGCTTAAATGCACATCCTCCGGAATTATCCCATCCTCGTATGAAGTAGGATCATAAGCAAGATTCATATCAAGGTACAGCAATGGTTGACCGTCAAGACCGCTAAAGTCAAAATCGACCTTGCAAGAGATGCAGACAAGGCTTAGTGCTAATATAATGATATGATTGATTACTCTCATTACTTTAGAATTTTAGGGTATAACTGAATGATGGAATGATTGGAAAGATTGCTCTTCCTTCTCCATATAAACTCTTATCGTCTCTTTCACTTATAGCGACAAAGACTACATTCTTCCGGCAATAGGCATTGTAGATGCCGATATTCCAGATTCTTTCGTTCCCTCTTTTTGTGGTCTTCCTGAAATTTGCTCCCAAATCAAGTCTGTGGTAATCAGGAAGATTGACGTTGTTCGGAGCAGTATAGACCCTGTCGAACACCTCTCCCGGATTATATATGTGGGTCGGAACCGTCATCCAGCCGCCACTGTTGTAATTCCAGTTGGCATATATGTCGATCTTGTCTGTGACTTTCCACAATCCCATCAATGTAAGTTTATGCCTGTTATCATATCTATGCGGGAACCAGTAATTCCATATACCATCAAATTTCCTCTCACTCCAGGATAGCGTATAATAGGCACTGAACGACAGACGCGACGAATCCCATCCCAATTCTGTCTCAAGACCATATGCACGTCCCCGTCCCTTATGGAATGATGTCTCCCAAGAGTCTAAAGGTGGGAAAAGAGTATTTGAGCCTGCATATTCCAAAAGGTTATCCATTGTTTTGTAATATGCTTCTACGTTAAGACGGATATTCTTCGGCAGTTT
>JAGKTT010000024.1 GCA_021153285.1 Bacteroidia bacterium | reverse complement strand
GTCCTTACGACAAACCCTTTCATATATCCTATCAGATCCTTTGCAGAATGGAGTCCTTGGAAAAACTCTTCCCTTCTCTGGGGAACCTGCATATTATGGGCAAAAGCTCCGTTTCTCTTTAACGCCAGAAGAGGATCGACCTCCTTTACCGGCAGTCCGGCAATTGCCTCCCTTCCCTTCTCACTATTGACCAGAATCAAAGATACTCCCCTGTCGTCATCCATTTCAGGAGCCACTTCCGCCACATTCCACAGATCCGCCAATGTCAGGTCACTGCCGCTGCCTCCATTTCGGAACGGACACTGGTAGCAGGACGGGCGCAAAGTCATATCCTGCAGAAACAGAAGCATATACGGATCCTTCTGATGCGGTGTAAGGACAGTACGGTCTTCTCCATTGACTGCAAAATCATATTTTCTCCAGCTTCTGTCCTTACCTCTGAAACGGATATCCTTTATCTGCATTCCGTATTTTTCAGAGAGGGCCTTGACGTATTTATCCCAAAGTCCCGGTCCGGGTACACCGTGACAGGCACAATCCACAAGAAGAAGGTCATCTTCATCCTTGCCTATATAAGACTTCAGTCCGGCTACCTGACAAGGTGTTCCGGTAAACATAACCTTAGTGCCTTGCTCCAGTTCATACTTTACATCTTCGAAAGAGGCATAAAGCTCGCTCTGTACATATTTGGAGCCTCGCATTCTTTCTACACCATCGATATCGGAAGTACAGGTATGGGACACCGTCAGATCCGGATTCAGAACAGCCCCATACACAGATCCACCCTGACCGATCATCCTTCCTGCCAATACAGGAAAGATACCACCGGAAGAGCTTCTGTCCAAAAATCCCGGATCTCTTGCGGCCAATGTATCCAACGGTCCTTCTGCCTCGGCAGTATGAGACATCGGACATACATCCTCGCATCTTCCACAGGATATGCATAGATCAGGATTGGCCACGGGATAGTCAAAGCCTTCACGATCCCTGCGCATTACGATGCATTGCACCGGACATATGTTCATACAGGCCGTACAGCCACAGCACTTTGCCTTATCAGTTATCCTTATCATCTTCCGATCCGGTTCAATATCATTGACACAATTTCCTGCCTTTCGCCCCTGCTACATCCAATATAAAGTATAGATATTACTGCACATAGCACACAAAGCAGGACACTTATGCAGAATCCTGCCAGTCCACAAGGCATCACACCTGCAAGCAGCAGAGGGAGTGCAAGAGCTGCCGATGAAACAGCCAATACCTTAATATATACTTGTGTAAAGAATTCTTTCGGTGACAGTCCCACCATATGCTTAAGGAGCATAAGACGGGCCACAAGGCATATCTGAGACATAACAATGGATACAGCTACCGTTGCCTGAGCCGGTGCACCATATTTCAGGAAGATATATGACACAGGCAGGTTCAACAGCTGGAGTCCTCCCACGATAATCTGGTAATTACGTATATTTCCGGTGGCCAGCTGGGCAGTAATCAGAGGACTTGACAATGATTCACTGAGAGCGAATATCAGAAACAGCCGGACGAAGGAGGCTGAGTGTTCAGGCACTTCCTTCAGCCAGATTTCCAGAAGATATTCAGTATTGAAAAGCAGCGGAAGAGCGATTATGAAAAGCAGGAAAAAAGCCATTCTCGAGGACTTTTTCACAAGCGTGAGCATATAATCACGTTCACCGGACGCATAAGATTTGGTAATCTGAGGATTGACCGCTGTCATAAAATTGGTGACAAAACCCTGGACAGCTCCATTGAGCTGTACTGCTATTCCTCGTGCGGCATTCATTGCAGTAGTAAAGAAGATATTGACCAGAATATTGCCTCCCTGATCCCTCAATACTCCGGATGTGACCCCGATGAAATTCCATCCTGCGAAGGAAAACATATCCTTTACAAGACCTTTCTCAAAGTATATTCTGAACCGGCATTCAGGGAAATGCATCCTGCAATATACACCGTATGCGATACGTACTGCCATCACAGCGACAGCCATAAGTGCCGAATACCAGATCAGACGGTCTGTCGGTGAATGAACGATGAGAAGCGCCACAGCAAGCCTGAGAATTCCGTCCAATATTCCGATATAGGCATATGCGGACATCTTTTCGTGAGCTGTAATGGATGCCATCTGAGGGACACTCATCAGGTTGATGACAAATGACAGGAGAGAGAACTGAAGGACCCATAAAGCAGCCGGAATCCTGTCCGGAGCAATCGTCATTTCATTCCGAATGAACCAGATTCCGACAGGTTCACATATCGCCACAATAATAAAGGAAAGGCTGATCTGTATCAGAACAGATGTGGAATACACCTTGTCGAGACGGGCCTTTTCACCTTTGCCCATTTCAAATGTTATGAATCTGGAAACAGCCGAATTAAGAGCCCCGGAAATGATGGAGAACATAGCCACGACACCTCCCACGACCCCATATATGCCGTAATCGTCCTCTCCCAACGAATCCAGTACGACTCTGGAGGTATAGAAGCCGACTAGAAGCAGGAAGATCATCCTGACATAGAGCATCAGGGTGTTCTTTGCTATCGTCCTGCTTTTCTGGGCATTATCCTGTACCATCGAGTCATCATATATATAGACTAGCAAATTTAATAAAATAATAGGGAAAATCCGAACTTTGAAGAAAAAAGAGAATTTAAGACGATTTCTTTTGGTTATATCAGGGATAATACCTAAATTAGTCCACGATTATGAACACTAAACACTAAGCAGATATGGTAAGATATTGTGTAATGTGGAAGTTCAAGCCATCAGATGGCAAGACTTCAAAGGAACTCGCCGAAGACGTCAAGGAAAAATATGAGTCCCTCCTGGGACTCGTGCCTGGTCTTAAAAGCATCGAAGTAGGCGTTAACCGTAATGAGGGCAAGACTTCATACGACGCCGTTATGCTTGCTGACTTTGAAAGCTGGGAAGCTCTCGCAGCTTACAAGGCCGATACCTTGAGGGGCAACGTTATAGAATACGTAAAGACCATTGCAGAAGTTCGTGCAAAAGTCGAGTACGAAAGGTAGGATTCATAATCCTGAAAAAGGGTCTCCGTGACGGAGACCCTTTATTTTTATAGTTTTATTCCATTGACTATCAGATTCTTTATATCTTCCCGTCTGTCATCAAGATAGGATTTTCGAAGATTTGAATCACATTCACCTATTGCAAATCCCTTAGGCGCCACTATGAATGCGGATATTGTCAGGGACATTATATTGAGCAGAAGATCAATCGGCCTTATCTTTCGGATGCGGCCGGAATTTATTTCTTCCTCCACCATATTTTCGAAACGGTCGAATGCGCTGCTTCTGCTTTCGTTTCTGAGGTAACGGTCGCGGAACTTGCCCCAGCGTACCGGATTCATTATCAGTTCATTGACAATGAAAGGTGCCAGACGCTCGTCCAGTTCCAGCATTCCGAAATAGAAATCCACGACATTGCAGATTCGCTCCATAAAATCAATGGATTCATCAAGAGGGGCATCCAGATACTCGAGCACCTGTTCCACCTTAGGAGAAAATACATCCCAGAATAGTTTTTCCTTGGTTCTGAAATAATAGTGTATCAGAGTCTGGTTACAACCTACAGTCTTTGCAATCTCAGTAGTGGATGTGCCATTGAAACCCTTTTCCAGAAAAAGGCGTTCAGCCACCCAGAGGATGCGTTTCTCTATATTCTGATTTCTTTCCATTCTGCAAATATAGCATTTTTGAGCGGGATTGGCTATATTTGCTTCTCAAATGAAATACTATGATTATCAGAAAAGATGAAATAGAAATCTCTCATCTGGAGAATTTCAAGGGAGGCGAAAAGCACCTCGAGGCAAGAATGTATTTCGATGGCACGAACCGTATCCTGACCAGAGCGACACTTATCCCTGGGGCTTCAATAGGAATGCACACTCACGATGACAGCTGCGAGGTCATCTTTATTCTGGAAGGACGTGGGAGCATTCTGGAAGAGGGCACAAAAAAAGCAGTACAGACTGGTGATTGCCTGTACTGCCCTAAGGGTGGGACCCATAGTCTGATCAATGATTCGGATGCAGACCTTGTTTTCTGCGCCGTCGTTCCCAGACAATAGTCTTATTTCTTACCGAATCGGAAAGACATATAGATCTGCATTGACTGAAGATAATAACGGGCCATATACAGATTGGATACATCACCGTCATTTGCCTCGACTCTGATATAATTCATCATATCGGTATATGTATTGAGTCCGTGATTATATTCCACTCCGACTCCTATCGCCCCGAAGCTTGCTTCCAGACCATATTTCATCATCGGAGAAAAACCGACATTCAAAGACATTCCTTGAGCGAAAAAAGAAGCTGAAGGCACAAAGTGAGCATAGCCGCACACTCTGAGCTTGCTGACCGGATTGATAGTCACAGACGGTCCTGCAGCAAGTCCGATACTTATATGATGACCACTCAGTTTTGCCAGCATTTCCATATCGGAGCTTTCCTCGACAGGTTCTGATCCCAGATATCCGGATGGACCGTCATAATCGGAATGCTTAGTTTCCTTATCCATCCACATATAATTAAGATCCAGACCAATATCAAGTCCGAACTTGATCATTCCGGCAATAGGCTTTTTATGAAGGAATATATTCCTTCCCTGATCAAGTCCAAGAGAAAGCTTGAGAGGAATATCGCTTGAAGAATGCAAAGGCGAGAAATGATTGTTATTGAAAGAGATACGGTTATATTTCTTTCTCTTCCAATATCCCTTGACCTCAGGCTCCTGTACGTTTTCTATGAGGATTTCCTCCTGATGCTGCAGAGCTGAGTCCTGAGATACAGCTATTGAATCCTGAGATTCGGCTGCCATTGTAACTGACAATAAGGCAGCAGTCAAAAAACTTAATACCATAACGAAGTCTTCTATTATCTGGTCTTCATTGTATATTTGAAGTTATTCTCGATGATAGCCTGTGTGAATATCGCAGGTGAAATATTGAATTTCCCGTATTCCACAAATTCATCATAAGTCGCAAAATCCATAAATACTATACCGAGGGGACCCTCATCATTCTTCTTCCAGGTCTTGCCAAGAGGCTCTCCTCCTAAAGTCTGAGATACTTCGAACCCGGAAAGATAGTTGTTCACCATCGGGAAGATTTCCAATGCAGAGGTAAGATATGTATCATTGGCGACAGAGAGAGAATTCACCATCCAGCAATTTTCAGTTACATCAGCATCATTGAATCTCATAGATTTCTTCATATTGCTGAGGACTGCCTCGAGTTTCTCGGCATTGGACATATCCTTATCTGCCTGAATATAAATCTTTTCCGGAGAGCCTCCTGTCATTGAATAAATATGCATCGCGTCTTCATATTCACTGATCATCGCTCCCGGCATAAGGTCGCTACGGCCATCCCAGGAATAAGCCTCATTCATAATGAATATTATACGGCCTCTGGCTTCACGCATAGTCATTTCCGGCTTCCAGACTGCAGCCACATCCTTCAGATCATCAATGACTTCTCCGACATTGTCTTTCCACTGCTGGAGAGCTGCACCGGATACATTCTCCGACGGGCGGACAAAGACAATGGCAGTCTCCTGCTTGAACTGCTGAAGCTGTTCCTTGAGGACATCTATCATATCCTCGAAAGAACGGTTCAGCTGATGGCCATTGAACTCAAGTCCTCCATCACCTGAAACGGTGAAGTCAAAGGCGCGCACTCCGGCAGCCCACTGGGATTCGATCTTTGCTTTCTGAGTAAGCGATGTAAGATCATTCTGCAAACCATATACTGTGGCACTTGCGTGAGTTCCAGGAATGGAGAGCTGTGTCAGGAGAGCAAAGTCATTGACATAGGACATCCAGCCATCCGGCGGAGTAGCGACAACTGCTTTGCGTATGCGTCTGAATGTTACTCTCTGATGGTAATCTGTGTAATATCCATAATCTTTACAAGAAGCATTATGTTTCAGAAAGAAACCGTCGTGCTCATCACAATCGATTATATAACCTACGTCATCCAGAGAGACCTGCATATAGTTACTTCCCTTTTTCTCTATGGTAACATAATCAGCCACATCACCATAGAATAAAGGAAAGTTCAGTTTGTTCTTGTCATATACATAGTAAGGGGCATATAGATTCAGGATCCATTCAAGTTCGGGATCATTGGTAGCAATGCAGGCCCCGAATCCATTTTCCTCGAATCTGACTACATAATAATCCGGATGGCTTCTGGAGATAGGTCCACTATCTGCATCATCGTAACGGACAATTTCACCGGTGCTTTCATCAGTTATCAAGTCATAACCCCACTCACTGTAAGATACCGGCTCCCATACTCCTTCAAGGAATTCGTATAATTCCGCTTCCTCAGAGCTTGCACCATACTTTTCCTGATAGTATTCCTTGGAGCAGGAAACGCTCAAAAGCATTGCGGCCAGCGCAATGACAGAAACAAACAACTTTTTCATAGACGTATGGTTATCAATTAATTACCCCTGATATTTCTTAGTATGCTCAGCTATGAGATCTGCATCGTCAAAATAGTCGATCTTCATTGCCTTGCGCACGTCCGCAAGTGTCTTGGCGGCCTCTGCACGCGCTGCTTCCGAGCCTTTGCGAAGAATTTCATAGACCTGCGGAATATTCTGCTCGTAGTGCTTTCTTCTTTCGCGCATCGGCTGAAGGAACTCCTCCATAATATTGAAAAGGAATTTCTTGCAGGTTCCGTCTCCAAGTCCTCCGCGACGGTAATGGTCCTTCATTTCGTCAAGGTTCGCATATTCAGGAAGATATTTTGCGAAATGCTCAGGTGCGCTGAATGCATCGAGATATGTGAACACCACATTACCCTCAACGTGTCCGGGATCGGTGATCTGCAGGTGCTCAGGATCGGTAAACATACTGTTCACCTTCTTCTTGATTTCCTTGGAAGTATCTGAAAGATAGATACAATTGCCCAAAGACTTGCTCATCTTGGCCTTTCCGTCTGTACCGGGAAGACGGCAACAGGTAGCATTCTCAGGAAGCACCATTTCCGGGATGACGAGAGTCTCGCCATAGACAGAATTGAATTTATGGACGATCTCGCGGGTCTGCTCGATCATCGGAGCCTGATCCACGCCTACAGGCACTGTAGTGGCTCTGAATGCAGTGATGTCTGAAGCCTGACTTATAGGATATGTAAAGAATCCTACAGGAGTTCCTTTCTTGTTCTGATCATCTTCGCCTTCAGAGAAGCCTCTCATCTGGATTTCCTGCTTTACGGTAGGATTACGCTGGAGTCTCTGGACTGTAACAAGATTCATATAATAGAATGCGAGCTCGCAGAGTTCAGGTACCTGTGACTGGATGAATATGGTCACCTTCTCCGGATCAAGTCCAGCTGAAAGGTAATCAAGTGCCACTTCGATGATATTCTGTCTGATCTTTTCAGGATTATCGGCATTGTCGGTAAGGGCCTGTGCGTCGGCAATCATAATGAAGATCTTCTCATACTCTCCTGAATTCTGAAGCTCTACCCTTCTTTTGAGGGATCCTACATAGTGTCCGAGATGAAGTTTTCCGGTCGGACGGTCACCTGTCAAAATTACTTTTCCCATATATTGTCTGTGTTTTTGGCGTTATTATAAGTGATTTTACCACAAATATCCTACAAATATAACAATCTTTTCCAAAGTACCATCTTAGCTGAGATCAATGTCAGTTAATTTGATAACTTTGCACAGAAACTAAAACCTTTTAAAAGATGAAAAAGATTATTTTCAGCATTATTCTTATGCTTATGCCGCTTGGTATGGCATTCGCTCAGGACGTAGTCGGCAAATGGAAACTTGAGGACGGAACCGCTATCGTGGAAGTATATAAGAGCGGTGATGCATTCAATGGTAAGATCGTATGGCTTGCCAATCCTACAGAAGCTGACGGTTCACCGGCAGTCGACTCCAACAATCCGGACAAGTCACTCCGCAGCCGCAAGCTTATCGGACTCAATATGCTCAGCGGACTCAAGGCTGACGGCGGCGAGTACTCCGGAGGAAAGATCTACGATCCGGGTAACGGCAAGACTTACAACTGCTCTATGAAGGTAGAGGGCAAGGTACTGAAGGTCCGCGGTTCACTCGACAAGAAGGGCCTGATCGGAAGGACAATGGACTGGTTCCGCGTAGAGTAATAAAAGAAAAAATGTTCGGATCGATCCGAACATTTTTTCTTTTATTCATATTGATCCTTTGCAAGGACGATGCGGTAGAGATTGCATCCGATGAGGTTTCCTAGGACGATGCTGATATAGACTGTCAGGATGTCAAGTGCATTGGCCATCCAGAAATCGATCGGCACACACAGGTAGTAGAAGGCATCAGCGACGCAGTGGGTAAAGCCGCAGACAATGAAGAGAGGTACTCCGAAAAGAAGGGGCAGATACTGCTTCTGACGCGCGAACTGTACGGCTGTGGTCATAATGAATCCGCAACCGATGCCGAGAAGGCCGCAACGGATGGCTCCGGTACGGAGTCTGAGCTCAAGTATCTTCTGAGCTGCCTCCTGAATGGCCATTGGAGTGACACGGGCCAGAAGAGATGCTATGAAACAGCCGAGGATATTTCCCAGCAGAATCAGGAAGAGGGTTCCGACTTCGTTCTTCTTTATGAATCCGGCTGTACCGGTGTAAAGGCGCAGCTTATAACCTACCACTGTTAGAAGTCCGAAGGAGAAGAGGACAGCTCCTGCAAGCGATCCATAAGTTTCCGACTGGACTCCAGAAGCAAGGAAACCGAAGCCAGCCGCACCGATAGCGATTCCTGCAAATATTGATGATCTTAATGTCTTTTTCATAGGTTTCTGAATTTCGGGCGGCAAAGATACATTAATTTACAATATCTTACAAAGGATGTACATCCACGACCGTCAGAACGGGTCCATTGACCTTGAATTTCACATTGAGTCCGGCAAATGAAAGTCCGTAGATCCTCTCTGGGTCATCGTGATACGAAGGACGTGGATCCAGCCTCAAGGTCTCGATCAATGACGGAATGACAGAAGTATCTCCTATCTTTCCAGACAATTCAGAAGGGAAAACGACCTTCAGGGAACGTTCTTCCAGAGCATCGACATAGCCGCATACGGCCTGCTGACGTGAATCCGCATACCTTATATAAGGCTTTATATCATAAATCGGTGTACCGTCCATCAGATCTGCACCTTTCACTGTAATGACCGGGCCATCTTCTGTAAAAAGATCGATACTGTCAATCTCGACGCAGGAAAGCCCCAACGGATTAGGTCTGAAAGGAGAACGGGTGGCAAAAACACCAAGATGTGCATTTCCGCCCAGACGCGGCGGTCTTACTGTCGGCTGCCACTGGCGGGAAGTACGATTGGCCGAAAACTCCCATATCAGCCACATATGCGAAAAGCCTTCCAGACCTCGAAGTGCATCCGGATTGCGGTATTGCGGCTCGAATATTATCCTGCCTCTGAGGGCCTTGGCAAGACCGCTCTGACGGGGAATACCGAATTTTTCAGGGAATTCGGTATATATACGGGCTATCGGCTTGATTTCCATAGAGATACTGGACTAATACGCCACTTTATCGTCTTTCTCCGCCCACTTGCGGAAGGCTCTGAGGGCGTCGGAGCGCATAAAATGTTCGCATCTTATCGAGCGCTCGTCATAGCTTAGTTCCAGCTGGTCGTAGATGAAGGAATCGTCGAAATCAATTGCCTTAGCATCGTCCTTTGTATTGCCATAACAGATTCTGCTGACTCCGGCCCAATACAAGGCGCTGAGACACATAGGACAAGGCTCGCAGGAGCTGTAGACTGTGCTGCCGGTGAGCTGGAAGGTACCGAGTTTCGCACAGGCATTGCGGATCGCCATAACCTCGGCGTGAGCAGTCGGGTCTGAATTCGGAACCACACGGTTAGTACCGGTAGCGATGATCTCCCCGTCACGGACAATTACAGCACCGAAAGGACCGCCGCCATTGTCGATATTTTCCTCGGACAGCCTGATGGCCATTTCCATAAATTTAGCATCTTCTGATGAGAAACTGGTGGTTTCTTCAAGATATTTCTTTCTAAGTTTATTCATTTTACGTGTTATTTAGAGCAAAAATAGTAATTTCCGTGAAAGTTCAGTCACCATTACAATTAATATACTTAACTTAGCATAGATAAACCAACATTTTTATGAAACTGTATCATACTGCAATTCTGGCAATGGCCGCAACGATCACCTGCTCTTGCACGGGAGAGAAAGACTATAAGACTGACGAGATCGGAATCAATGTAACACCCACCGAGAACCGCGAATATTCATATACGGACAAGAAAGCCGGTTATTGGTACGGTACCACCCATCAGGAAGAACTCCAGTGGTATTCCGGCTGGAATATGGCCAAGAAGCGCATTCTGGCAGACTATACGGTCTTTGTGGACGGAGCCGCTCTGGACAGGAAAGAGGCCGACTGCACCGTATATCCGGATAGATTGGAACGTAAATGGAGCAACGCCCTGGAAACTTTCCGAATGATGGACGACCTTCCGGTCATTCATATTGCTGTCGAGACAGATGCTGCCGAGACTTCATTGAATCTTGACCGTTCGCTGATTACAGAGACTTACACCTCGGATGGCTATGAATTCTTCATTCCCGGCGAAGCACCTGACAAGCGCATTATGCTGGCCGGTGACGGAGCTAAGGGCTTCGTCCTCACCTACGGCACAGAAGATGAATGCCGCACACTTCTATCGGAATTCCTTACCAATGGAGACGCGCTGATGCAGGCAAGAAAAGACAGGATCAATTCCCTCGTCACAGAGTACAATCCTGTCAAGTCGAATCTCCCTGAACTGGACAAGGCCCTGGACTGGATCACCATTACAATGGACGAACTTATCACAGAGCAGCAGGGCAACGGAATATATGCAGGACTGCCTTGGTTCAATGAGTATTGGGGACGCGATATGTTCATCTCAATGCCTGGAGCCTGTCTTGTAACAGGTCAGTTCGATGTAGCAAAGCAGATCCTTAAGGACTTCGTGCAGCTTCAGGATACGGATCCTGCATCTGAGACATACGGCCGTATCCCTAACAGAGCCAATCTGGAAGGCATTCTCTACAATACTACAGACGGCACTCCACGACTTGTGATCCAGGCACTCGAACTGGCTGAATATTCCGGAGACACTGAATTCCTCCGTGAGCTTTATCCTGCCATCAAAATGAGCATTGATGCCTCGATCGCCAATTATACCGACCAATACGGCTACCTTACACACGCTGATGCAGACACCTGGATGGATGTGAAGCGCAACGGAATCCCTGGCTCGCCGCGAGGCAACAGGGCCAATGACATCCAGGCGCTGTGGTACAAGCAGCTGGTGGCGGGCAGCAAGATTGCCGCTATGATGGACGACACCGGATCGGCTGAAGAATGGAGCGGTCTGGCACAGATGCTTGCAAGCCACTTCGAAAAGGATTTCTGCGACAAAGCTTCCTATGTGATATATGACCATCTGAACACTGACGGATCGGCAGACCTGCAGTTCCGTCCGAACCAGCTGTATTGCTTCGATCTGGTCAGTGACTCAGACTTCAAGCAGAGGGTTACCCGCAGAGTATGGGAGGAGCTTGTCTATCCTTGGGGCGTAGCATCGCTCGCACAGTGGGATCCTCAGTTCCATCCTCAGCACGAGAACTGGCACTATTATCACAAGGATGATGCTTACCATAACGGAACCATATGGCTCTGGAACAATGGCGAGGCTATGCAGAGGATGATCGAATACGGGCAGAAAGAGGAGGCCTGGAAACTTTTCAAGAATATGAACCGTCAGGCCCTGCACGAGGGAGCTGTCGGCAGCCTGAGCGAGAATGCCGATGCTCATCCACGTGAAGGCCAGAGCTGGGTAAAACGTTCCGGTACATTCCTCCAGGCCTGGAGCAACGCAGAACATCTCCGTGTATGGTACCAGTATTTCCTCGGTATCCGTCCGGATATGCTTGAGGGACGTATTATAATCGATCCTCAGCTTCCGTCAGAAGTCACTTCATTGGAAACTTCAGTGAAGATCGGAGGGGGAACACTGCAGTGTGATCTTACGGGAGGTGTTCTTCTGGAACTCCGTATCTCTGAGTTTCACGCGCTTCACTGCTTTGTATGAAGGCATACGTGCGTTCAGAAGCTTGACTTGATTCTCGAAATATTTCTGCGGATCGGTTATGTCCTTGTCTTTGAGAAGGCCTTCCTTGCCGGTCTTGCGGGCTGTTGTCCAGATCTTTCGGTTCATAAACTCAAGGAAGGCAGGAACCAGGATGAGATAGCTGTACTGTCTGAAAAATTCTGAGCGGCCTCCTCTACGAGCGAACGCATATCGTCGATAAAGGTGGTCTGTAAATCAGGGAATTCTTATTCATTGTTCAGGAGCGACGGCTGCCGGCTGTTCTGTAAGGACAATCGGCTTCTTATTTTTCAGGAGAGTGTATAGGAGTTCCAGATCGACGGATTTTTTCTCGCCTTTGTCATCAATATAGTTGAAATTATAGACTTTATTATCGTCTGACTTGTCTGTAAAATAGAAGTCAATAGGATCATCGTCCCAACTGAAGGTGTACTCATCGCGGAGGTTGAGATCGAAATTTCCCGGTCCTCCAGTGCTTGTATTCAATGTCACCACACCGATACGGGCGTTGGTGCGCAGACGCACGAAGGCTACGAAGGCATCGTCAGGGACAGGAACTGCCGTCTGTCCTTCTTTCTTATAAAGAAGTTGTCCGGCCATATGCTGGGTCTTTACCTCGAAGGTCTTGTCCCAGAAGACCACCTTATCCTTGTTGGAAGTAATGGTGATGTCACCCTTTGAGGTGATGGATTTCTTTGTGAAAGGCAAGCGTTTGCGCTCACCATCCTGATTCAATTTACCATCTTCTTTAATCAGATTGCCACCATTCTGCTGCTGATACAGTAGCCAATCATATTTAGAAGCAGCACCACCATAATTGTCATAAAGTGAGTCAGCTACGTCTTTATTAATGGCAGGAGCATATCCGAATGCCCTCTCATCCGCGCGTTTCTTGCTGACAGTGTAAATGAACCGGCCTGGCACAGAAGGGTCGGGCCTGAGTTTGTCAGCTTTCAAGGTACTGTTATTTTCTGCCTTCCAGTTTAAAGGCACACGACTCTGGTCAATCTCAAGCATCGGCGCATCGATATAGACCTCGAATTCTTCGCCGAAGAGTTCTCCGAACGGATGTACCGAACGGTTGTCCGAGCCCTTGAAACTTGTGATATCAAGGAGAATATCCACCTGCTGATTAGGCTTATAGCTGAGCTCAACTGTGTCTACGTTCTCTTCTCGATCTCCATACTCTTCGTTGCTCAGAAGGGCCGATGCAGCAGGAACAATTTCCGGATTGGTTCCATACTCATCTGCCACCTGCACCTGTGCAGCGAAACGGAACGGTCTGTAATGCGCCACATCGAAGATCACCGAACGGTATTCATTACCTTTATATAAAGCATCTCCATAAGTCTCGCCGTCAGGACCCGTCTTAAATATAAACTGGCTATGGGTATTATTGGAAGCCACACGGACAACGTCCTTATTATTGGTGCTGTTGGTAAGCATATACAGATTGTAGGATCCGTCAGGCTGAAGACCATAATCTTTTGCAGTAGCTTCCTTCGAGTTTAATGTCCTGAACGCCATCACACGTCCATTGGTACTCCAGGACTCTTGATTGATCAAAGTGATCTCACCCTCCCAGGCGCCCATCTGTATATCTTTAATAGCATCCAGATTATCACTGATGCAGGTCATCCACGAAAACCCTGTAATGTGCTTTTTCGCTGTCACTGAACAACACGTTCTTGGTGATGGTCTCAAAGAACTCCGCCTCAAGGTGCACTGGTTCTATATCAGTATCCTTATGCTTAAGGAGTGTCTGCATAAATAGACGATGCTTTCCAGGCTCAGAGACAGTGAGAGCATACTTATAATTGATTCCGTCCCAGTCCTGACCGAAATATCCTTCCTCACCCTTGACGTAAACAGGGAGCTGCTGACCTGACTCCGAGCGCACATCCAGGTGGTTGACCGACACAAGCACAGTCATTGGGAAAAGCGCCTCAGGACAGGTCTCAGGAATGGTAAACATCAGTGTAACGTGCTCTTCCGCGACACCGTAGACCTGAGTGGATATCCAGGACGGAGTGAAATGCTGGGTCCTGATGACATAAACGGTCACCTTGCGCTGAAGCTTTCCGTGCTTTATGATGAATGAACCCACCTGCTGCTCATTGCCCTCGTACATAGGATAAAGTCGCAGGGTGATAGTACCCTCACCGGAACTGGTATTATAGTTATTGGTAATGTTGTCGTATGCTACATTGTTATCGATCCAGGTTACTGTCGGTGGAGTAGATACACCTTCATCATTTTCCGTGTACTTATACTTGATGAGATAGTCCGTTCCGGCATACTGGTCGCTGGCAAGTACGTAAGAAGTCTGTTCCACCCACAAAGTCCTGACGCCGTCAGTGAGTTCATTCACCCACTCGTCGATAGAGATCCAGGCATTGTTTGTCGCAGGAGCCACAAGGGCCTCCTCAAAGGTGTTCATTCCGTATGTGAGCTTGCCTGTTATCTGAATATTATAATTGTGGTTTCGGCGGATCATAAAATTGGAACCATCGGCATTCTGCATCACTATACGGTAATACTTATCCTCGGTCTCATCTGCATTGTGTCCCTTGATGATCACACTCACCTGTCTGTCACCGGAGTTCTCCGTTTCGAAGATATAGTCCTCGTTCTTTGTGTTGATGTCCACGATGTCAGACATAAGAGCCTGGTTGTTCGGCAAAGTGATGAAGTCTTCAGTGCTCTCCCAATTTTCCACGATATGGAAATGGTGCTGGGGATGGTGCGGAGCGACTGTTCCGAAGGCAGGGATATTTACTGTACGGAAACCGGTCACTGTAAAGTCGCTGGTATTCCAGTTTTCAATAGATATCTTTGCCTGATTACGGATAAGCTTGATACCTTCATAATTCTTACCGGCAATCGTGTATCGCAGTTCGGACAGTTGCTTATGCATACTCTCGCCATTGTCCTTCATTTCAAAACGCGACCAATACACAAGCATACCTGAGCCTCCTTCCATATTGGCTATGACCATACTTTCGGTCTGGCCAGGGAAGTTGGTCGCATCATATAGACCTTCACTGTGGTTTCCGAGGAAGTGGATGATACGGGTGTGGCTAGGGATCTGAGCCGTATAAATTCCACTGTCGGAAATACCATCGACGCTTATGTGTTGCTTGATCGTAGCAGTCTCGGTGCTGATGAAGAGTCCGAACTCATTGAAACAGAACAAGGTCATATTGTTCAGAGCCAGTCCGTCCGGGTCTACTGCACGTGTGTTCACAGAGGTAGGATCTGCGATGTTAGCCGCAAACTCGATCTTCATATACCCTTCAGGCACTGCCTCAGTCTCAGGCTGCGGTAAGTCCTCCCGCACGCACGACATAGGTACAAGTGCCATAATGACAAGCAATATGTATATCAGTCTCTTCATCTTGATCATCGTTTAAAAAGCATCTCGAACACAGCGGATTGCGACATCCCTTGCATCCATAGGGTTATCAAGTGGATTCGTTCTGTCGCTATTCTTAGGATTGTATACTGGACCGCTCGCGCTCATATAGTAAGCACCGTTGAGCAGATAGTCGATGGCATCAGCGTTCTCGCCACTCTCACCTTGGATATTAATGATAATCTCCAGTTCCGCCTTAGTCGGCAATCTCCAGTTGTCATACACCTCGACAGGATCCTTCTTATCGTCGTTCACGTCGTCCACCTCCACATAGTTCTTGCAATGGTCCGCAAATGCAATCAGTTTCTCGTCATTGGGCATATCTGAAAGACCACTATATGTCGAGAGCACGGCACCCAGACGTGAGGCAATCACAAAAGAAGGTGATACAAGTTTTGCATTATCAGCATCCTCTGCCGTATATCCATATTCGTCAAGAGCCGGACGACCGACTGTATAATCTCCGGAAGAAGCCATCATTCGGACGTGATAGTTGCGGACATTGTGGGTCTCACACCTGTTCGATGTATTCATAGACCATTTGCCGACCGCTTCCCACCACTTCTTTTCATATGAGAAACTATAATACATAATATTATAATTGTTCCCAGATTGTGTACCTCTGTACTTTGATGCGGTAAATCCGTGATTACTTGATGGTATAGCACTTGTATAAGTATATTTTACCTGTTTTGAGGTAGTACTCACGTCTTCTATCTGATATACGCTGACGATATGGTCTCCTGCATAACGATAAGTAGTAGGCTGATCACCTGCAGTAGTCATCTGATCTGTATTACCATTCCATTTATGTCCTCCTGTCGTACGGTGATAATAATCATCCCTGTACGAATACCACGGCAGGTTGTTGGTGATGTATATCAGAGGATATTGTTCCACATAGACAATCTCACTCAATCCTTCCTCATTTGTAACCTCGAGCTGAAAGTAGCGGATTGTGTTGTTGGTCGGAATATTGCTATGGACAGAAATATTTCCGGACACAGCTCCCGATACCGTAGATCCGGATATACTTTTCACTTCTGTACTGGTATTCCCTAGAGTTATCTTCTCATTATACTTATTGTAATAGTACGCACTTCCTGAAACAAAATCCACACTCACAGGCGAAGAAGAAGAGAAATAAAGTGAAGTATTGTCTTCATCCACGTTATACATATAGATCTTCTTCTTGTTCACCTTCAGATACTGAACCGTACTCTCTCCCGATATAGGAAGATCAACCACCTCCCACGGAGCGGTGAAATATTGGATATTCTCCACCTCTTCCGGTGTTGTGATATCCTCGGCACCAGGAGCATTGAGGTTAATCCTCAAGTCATAAAGAGTATTCCTTTTTATCTGCTGATTCTTGGTTATCGACAGCTGGTAATAGTTGTTGATGTACTCGACTTTCTTGCCATTGGATTCCTCATAGATCATCGGCAGCATAATAACCACTGATGTACCTTTCTCAAAAACCTCAGCCTTCTCCCATTTATGAGAGTAACAATAGGCTGTCAATTCTATGCGCTGCTTGCCTTCTTCCTCAACAAGATTGAGATATGGACTCTGGGAAATGGTTGTTGACTCCCAATATGGATTTCCGATACCTGTCAAAGGATATTTTCCTTCTGTCGCAACAAGTGTCGTACGATTAGGCATATTACGGACCATATAGCCTTCAGACCGTGCCATAAGACTCGGGGTGAAAGTGACCTTGTCACCAGGGATGATCGTGATAAGGATCTTAGCGGCGGCACGGCGAAGAGTCACTTTTAATACTACATCGTCCTTTAAATCCGGATTATTCACCACCACACTACCTGGGGAAGCAGGCTCCGTTTCTCCCATATATGCGACTCCGTCCATCAGGAACATCTGAGGATAATGCGGATTCATAATATGATGGTCCACTCCCGAAAGATGGATCAGCCTGTCTGTCTGGTCAAGATTGATAAAGTCATTATGTTCCAGAATATTTTCCTCATCAAAATATGACGACTCATCAAGTGTGCTGTTGGCTATTACATAAAACTTATACAGCGCATTCTCATTGAAATCTTCCTTGGTCTTATGAAGTGAAACTTTTCCCGACGGAGTTGCGGATACATATATCCTCTCATAATGAAATGGAGTATATGAAGAATTCTTATATTCATAGATAAGGACATCGAGATGGCTCATATATGACTCACAGGCATTATCTGCAATGGTACCTTTGACTGCTACGTCAGGAGTCTGGAAATGCAGAACGAGACCCTCCTCATCACCGGACAAGACAGCATCATCAAATACGCCGTCACAAGATGATACCGCAAGCGAGATCATCAGCAATGAGAATATATATAGTATCTTGTTCTTCATCATTCGTCAATTTTGTACGTTTCCGGCTGAGCTATATGCCTGACCGTGATAAGCTTTGGATTATTTCCGCTTTCCGGCCATCTGATATGGTCGTATTCACCGTTAATATAAAGGTGAATATACTGATCAGTCCAATACTGATAATATGATATCATAAAATCCACTTCATTTGTGTCCGCACCTGTTGCACTGCGTGGGAAGAGCACAATTCTGAACCAGTTTTCAGAATCTGTACAGAGACCAAGGTCTGACTGCAAGTCATCTCTGGTGGAATCAAAGGCCAATTTCTCAGTGGAAGCACTTATGTCAACATTATAAACTTTCACAGCATAGCTTCCGGCAGATGCTTCAAATACAGGTTTCCATCTGACATTTGCAGGTGCGGTAATCTGGAAGTAACATTCAAAAGCTCCCTCCTCAGGATTGTTTGGATTATGATACATCTGAGGAAGCTGTTGAATCTTGTAATTTGCATTGTCTTCACGAACTGATGTCAGATAATCCCTTGGGACAACAGGGTTGTGGTATGTAGGATATGCCAGCTCGTGTTCCTCGAAATCCTTATCAGGGATTCCGTCATTATTCGAGTCCCAGCGCTCCGCATCCCAGTCAGCCACAGTATATTGCAGCTCGAGGTTGTCACCCGCGATGCTCAAGATCTCGAACTGATAGATATGGTTACGGACAATATTGTAATGCGAGTTCTCCTGAGGCTTTCCTTCGCGATACTCACAGAATGATATGGCATCTTCGAAATATTTCTTCTCGTCGTCTATATTGAATTCAAGGCTGATCTTGTTTCGTTCTCCCGGATAGTTAGTATTGTCATACTCAGTGACATACACATAGTAATTCCCTGTATTTTCGTCTTTGACGAACGGCAGGTTCACAGCTGCGTGACGGTATACCCTGATACAGTTTTCCTGATCAAGAAGTCCTGTTTCCGAAAATTCCAAAGCTCCGGATGGAAGGACATAACCGGTCTGGTTATAGTATTTGAGAGTTGCAGAATTGATCGTAGTTCCATTGTTCCTGACGTTAGCGGAAAGGTTTACCTCTATCTTAGCGGCTGCTCGAAGAAGCGATATATAACCGATGTTATGAGTGCCATTTTCAAATATCGTTTTCATATTCACCTCCTTGACACCCCACATCGGAATGGCGTGTCCTACTGAAGGCGCAGCCTTGTCATCTTTTGATGGTTCAATGAGCTGGGTATGACTGTAAGTGATATACTGCTCGCCGCTTTGATGGTCTGAGCAATTTGCCAGGACTATGAATTTGTAAGGTTGATTGTCGTTTGCCTTGTAGTGATCAACAAATCCATCCGGCATCTGTCCCATAAACTTGAATATCGTATGAGCCTCATTTTCAGGCCAGTAGTAAAGATCCTGAATTTCACCCAGACGAGTTCCGTCATTGGCAATTACGACCACTCGAAGCTGATCCGGTAGGATGCGGTAATCAAAAGGAACACCTTCGGCTTTTTCATATGCATCATTCCAAGTCGCCTTAGTATTCTCTCCTTCCATAGAAATCGTAAACATAATGCTGTGCGAGTCGGCGGGTACATCACATCTGGCCGCATCGAATACGCACGATGCAGCCATAATGCCCGCGAAAAGCAGCAGCAGATATTTCACGATTCCTCTCATTATATATCGATATATCAGTTAAGTTCGGAATTGTTCAGTACGACTCTCCAGGAGTTGATGTAAATGACCGAACTGACCCATTCTCCTTCATCGAGGAAGAATGTCATAGTATATTCATCCTGTCTGTCGAGATACTCCTGATCTCCCATTTTCTCTCTGTAATAGCCCTTCACAAGCAGGGCATAATCCGCTACCGGTATACGGAAGACGTCTTCTCCGGTCTCGCGGTTTCTGATGTGCAGGACAGGCGAATCCCCTGCCCTCATACGGCCGATTGTCAGCTCGGCCAATGCTACATTCACTGATGTGATGGCCTTTACATCACCATCATCCACATCAGCGGTTCCATTGCTCTGATGCCAAGATGAATAGGTTATCATCTCGTCATCAAGAAGAGTATTGTCCCAGTCATAAAGACCGTTGTCGTCGTTTATCTCGAAGATGAACTTATCTGCATCCACTTCATTGCCGGAAAGTTCGTGAAGGAGGATGCGGATGTTATTGGTGTTCTTCATCAGCGGGATAGTCTCGGTATAAGTGCCTGGAATATCGGTGACCTCCAGAGACTTAGTGCCGTGGAAAAGAGGGAGAAGGTCCTCGCTGACCCTTGCCTTTCCATTCTCGTCATACTGCCTGTGCATCTTCACCTGCAGCTCCTGTAGCTTTGTCTTGCCGATCTGTGTGTCAGCGAGCAGGTCGAAAGATTCCTCGTTCATAAGTCCTCCCCAAGCCATAAGGGTGTATTTGCCCGGCTGGAGTTCGAGAGGTATCTCGAAGGTTCCGCTTGAGAGAGACTGCTTGTCTGTGGTGGCGATCTGCTCGACCAGAACATCGTTCTCGTCGAACACATAGAGTGCAAGCGAATTCACCTCGTAGGCAAAGGCGTCTGCAAACTTTATGTTGTAGTCGTATCTGAAAAGTATGCGGTAGTACACACCGCAGTCTCCCTCACCTTCGAAGATGAGTCCATTCTCGCACGAAGATCCCGCCAGCATCGCCGCCACCATTGACAATGCCAGGGCAATTCTTCTGATTATATGCACTCTGTTCATTAAATTGTAATTGTTTATTCTGTTTTAAAGATGTTTCGCTATGCTCAACATCACAAAAGTAAAAAGGGACCGTCTTGCGACCGCCCGGCGGTCCCTTGGATTTGTATGATTACTTAACTTCGATGTTTACGCCCTGCTTGACAACTCTCCACGAGAGAACATTGATCTTAGCAGCTACGTATACACCTTCCTCTTCAATAGGAGTCTCAGGAACTACGATATTGCCACCTGGATTAAACACTGGTGTTCCGTAACCCTTGATTGACTGGATTTCGATATCGTAGATATGGTTTCGGATAATACCATATTCTGCATCCTTTTCGCTTGTACCAAGATGCTTGATATCAATATAGTAGTATGTCTGACCAGACTTATAAACAATAGCAGCAGGTACGTGTTCTATCAGATATGCATTTATATGCGCAGCATCCTTAGTTTCCCATTTATCTCCCGTTTTGATAGCCCATTTCTTAGTTGCTGCTGTAGTTGTAAGCTGAAAATATACTTCGTATTCTTCTACGTCAGAAGGTGATCCATCATTGGCTCCTGAAATACACTCAATGTCTGCGTCAGTGATAGATGTGTATGTCTTTGCATCGGCCTCATCGGTGTATGAATATATCAAGTACTGAAGCTGAGCTGCAACTGCCGTCTTGAGGTTTTCAACTTTGACCATCTCCTGACCGTTCCACTTAACGAGTTCTAAAGCCTTGTCGTCTGCATCTACGAGCTGACCTTTGAGAATCAATTTTGTGCGATCTTCAGCTGATGGAGCCGTGTTTTCACCGCAATAAAGTACGCCTCCCAAGGCAGTTCCATCATTCCAGATAAATACATTCTTGTTGATATAGTCATCTGGTGAATCTGTATATGTGTCAGCTGCCGCCCAATAAGAGCGGAAACGAGGACTATCATTCCAAGTCAAACCTAAAGCATCGTCTGTCCAAGTAGGATCGATTGACTTTAAAAGCATTGACTGAGTTCTTGCATTGTAAAGAGACCAGTTTTGAATCTTGACATAGACCTTATTTTGAGACTCTCCTAGAGTAGTCAAATTGCTTGTTTTACCAGTATCGAACCACTTGTTAGTAGCATCCCATTTTCCCTCTATAGTAGATTCTGGGGTAGAAACCTTCACCTTTGCAGCGACACGTTCAACATAGATATCTACAGGATGAGATTCTGCCTCAGCAGCTGTCTCATAGGGCTTAGAAATAGCAGTTGCGTCAATTACGTTCTCTCCTGATTTGTACACAGAGTTACTCATAACAAAACCACCTTCGTTACTCTGAAGGCCCACAAGCTTGGCGTGAAGTTCATCAAGTTTGTATACATTCTTGTCTGGAGTCCAGTTGATTACAGCAACAATCTGATCCGGATACTGTCCTTTATAATTCTTAAGGACAAGCATTACATTTGAATAAGCCGAAATATTATCCTTGTCCAAATCTTCTGAAAAACCAGGTGTAGTTGCATACAGCCAGTTTCTGTCACCACCAGGAGCAGATCCTGCGGCATTCACAGCAAACGGAACACCCTGTCTGAAGAAGAAGAAATGAACACTGTTGACCTTACGCTCAGCCGCCTCACCATCTTCCAATACAGGAGCGTCAGTATTTACACGTGTATCAAGCTCCGAAGACATCAGGTTGATGGCAATATACGATTGCTCGAGCTCTCCAGTCTGCTCTGGAGACGCGCCATCACTGATCTTCTCTGCACAAGCAGCAAATCCAAGTGCTGCAAGAGCAATTATAAAATACTTTTTCATTATACTTTAATAAATAGTTTTTCTAAACATCATAACCATCTGAAACAACTCTCCAAGAGAGGATATAGATCTGGGCAGCAACAAATGTCACAATATCCTTTGGTTTGGCCGGCTCGATATACTTGATGTCGCCATCGTAATACGGTGTGCCATAGCCACTGACACTTGTTATATTTACCTTATATACGTGATTACGGACAACACCGAATCCTGTTGTAGTATCTGGCTTGCCAAGATGCTTGATATCAGTGTAATAGTATGTCATTCCAGATTTGTATACAAGACCAGGCTGCACAGAGGCCAGTTCATCGTTTAATATTGAAATATCATCAAACTTGACATATTGTCCATCAAGATACTTATACCAGGTCTTTGCCGTCGCATTATGTATCGGATCATCATTCAACTGGAAGTATACTTCATATGCGTTCTCATCCTCAGGATTTCGAGCCACACATTTGATATCTTCCGGTTTCAAGCCGATGAATGTCACTCCTCCGTCTTCTGAATAGTAGTATGATATCTTGAGCGAATTTGCCACCTGTTCCAGAAGGCCTTCCTCTCCGAGAAAATCTTGTCCATACCAGTTGGAAATCTCCACAGGAGTCATTCCGTCTGATTCCACAAGGCGGGCCTTGACGATAACCTTAGTGCGTATGTCAATCGGATTGGTGTAATTCCTGTCATCTACCTGCTTGGTATTCTCTCCGCAATAAATCCTTGATTCCGGGCCTGGAGCCTGATTCTTGACATCATCATTCCACGAGAAGGAATTATTTGGGAAAGGAGTAGTCAGATAAAGTGAGTTCGCCCAATACGAACGGAACCAGTTATAGTCGTTCCACTGTGAAAAACCGAATTCGTCGCCGGTCCAATCCTTATAACCGTCAATGTTCTTAAGCAGGTAAGAAGTCTCGTGATCATTGTAAAGTTCCCAATTCAGGATCTTGACATAGACTTCTTTGCCCTGAAGAGTCTTGCCCACAGGATAAAGATTGTCCGATCTGCCTGTAGTCAAAACGACTTTAGCACCGACTCTCTCCACGTGGAGGGTCACAGGATGGTCCTTAGCTTCATCAGCACTCGTACCGATATTGGACTCTGTAATTGCCACGGCATCTACCATCTGGCCTGCAGCATCCACATACACCGAATTACTCATTACATATCCTTTTTCATCATTTCCCACTGATGTAATGACACGTCTGAGGTCACTCAAGGTGTAGATATATGCTTTAGGATCCCAGTTGAGAACAGCGACAATCTGGTTTGGATATTCGCCTTTGTAGTTTCTGAAGACAAGCACCTTGTCCTTTATGTCAGAAATATTAGGCATATCAGGAGTTTCACCTGACAGATCTAGCTTCAGATAGTTTTTCTCGCCACCCGGAGAAGTCACAGAACCGTTATCAGTGACCACGAATGGCTGTCCGTCTTTGAAAAAGAAGAAATGTGCGTTTTTAACTGCACGTTCTTCAGGGATACCTCTATCATAATCATCACTATCTGCACGTGTACCCATATCGTCGGACTTAAGTGTCACAGCAATGTAGGATGTCTCAAGTTCCCCTTTTTCGACAGGGGAACTTGTGTCATCCAACTTCTCTGCACAAGCGACAAGGCTGATTGCAGCAAGAGATATAAGTAAATATTTCTTCATTTAGCGATGTATATGATATAGAAGAATTAGTTGAGTTCGTAGTCGTGATCGACAAGTCTCCAAGAGAGGATGTTGATCTGAGCTGCAACATAAGTAACTACATCAACTGGCTTTTCTGGCTTGATGAAGTCCATAGTCGGCTCATATACAGGAGTACCATAACCCTCGATCTTGGTAATGTTCACATTGTAAACGTGGTTACGAACGATACCGAACTCTGTGTCAGAGCCCTTCTTTCCAAGGTGCTTGATATCTGTCCAGTAATATGTCATACCACTAGTATAGACAAGGGCTGGTTCTACCTTTGCAAGAGCAACATTGAGCTCTGCTACAGTGATTTCAGAATATTTGTCATTTTCATACTTGTACCATTTCTTATCGTCGCCATTGTCTGAAAGCTGGAAGTATACCTGATAGGCCTTTTCTTCATTTGCATTACGTGCAACACACTGAAGATCAGCAGGAAGAATTCCTGTAAATGTGCTGGCATCAGCTGAAGAATAATATGTATTATTAAGAGTGTTGGCTACGACATTGAGAAGATAATCTTTTGTTACATAGTCTTTACCATACCAGTTGACTACTTCAACAGGAGTAGTTCCATCAGACTGTACAAGCTGAGCCTTTACAATCATCTTTGTGCGTGTATCATCTGCCTCAGTCCAAGAGTTTGTATTTTCACCAACATATACTCGTGGTGTCATACCGGTATGCTCCCAAGTGAAAGATTTATTAAGTTTTTCAGCACCAAGAGATGTAGCCCAGTATGAACGATACCAGTCTCTATCATTCCAGTTAGTGAAGCCAAACTCATCACCAGTCCAAGTAGCGTGTGCATCGATATTCTTCACAAGATATGAACGATCGATATCATTGTAAAGTTCCCAATCAAGAATCTTTGCATAAACAGGAATTTCATTGCCGTCCTTATCCACAACAGTTTTTCCTACTGGGAAAAGGCGGTTATTCTCATCATTTACAAGCTGAACCTTTGCACCTACACGCTCAACGTGAATAGTTACAGGATTAGCTTCAGCTGCTTCAGGAGTCTTACCGATATTCGCAATTGTAAGAGGTGTAGCATAAATCACCTGACCTGCAGCATCTACATATACTGCATTACTCATCATATATCCCTTCTCATTATCTCCTGGAAGCGGAGTATTCGCTCTTAGGTCTTCGAGAGAATATTCTGCAAGTGTCGGCGTCCAGTTAATAAGAGCAAGAATCTGGTTAGGATATTCACCCTTATAGTTTTTGAGAATAAGAACCGAATTTTTAATATCCGAGACATTGTTCATACCATTCTGAGTGTCAGCATTTGTGAGAGCGACCTTCAGATAGTTATTAGGACCAGCATTAGTTGAAGTCTGTCCATCATAATTTACATAAAAAGGCTTGCCATCTCTAAAGAACAATACGTAAGCAGACTTTACAGCACGTTCTTCAGCAAGTCCTTCTGCGTACTTGCCATCATCGGCCTTTGTGTTGAGATCTTCGGCAGCGAGAGTGACAGCCACATATGACTTCTCAAGCTCACCTTTCTCAACAGGACCATTGTCCTTTTCAGCGCAGGCAGCAAATCCTAATGCCGCTACAACAAGAAATAGATACTTTTTTCATAAAAAAGAATTTAGTTGATTAATAATTTGTTTGTATTGTTTAATTGTTTATTGTCATTTTGTATAGGAATCTGTTTTTGGCGATTTCCTGCAGAGCAGTCTCTGCCTGTGGGATTCCTTGTTTCATTGCCTCCTTAAGATATGGCCTTGCGGCATCATAATCATCCATAAAGACTTCGAGAGCGCCGCGGGCATAAATTGCCTCAGGAAGATTACCTGCCTTTTCCAGATAACGCAGAGCCCTGCGGTAGTCCTTTCTGAGGATCGCTGAATTGGCGGCATTGAGGTTTGCCACAGGGTCATCCGGATACATTCTGACCGCAGTCTCGAAAAGTTCATTGAATTCTTCACTGCCGGATTCATATGTCTGAGCGAGTACATAGAATTCCTCGAGGGAAAGTTTCTGCGGAGATGTCCTGAAGATCGTTTCAATTTCCTCAGGTGTAGTGTACGACTTGATCGTATATTCGATCTTGTAATCAGAATGTCGAAGAGCCGGATAACAATGGTCAAGGAGATGCCTGTAATCATCCTTATACCTGCTCTTTATTATCCACTCCCTGGTATCGGGATCGCGATCTGAACGGATAGCTTCAAGGATAGGTTCCTTATTAGGAAGAGATGATTCCATAACATATTTCTCAAGTCCGGCCCAGTCCTCCGGCTCGAAGTCCGTCGTGATGGTGCCTTCAGGGAAATGATACAGATATTGTATGTAGTCCTTAAGTGCGGAGGTACGTCCCTTGGCAAGACGCAGGTTGTTCTCGTACGGGCTTTCAGGAGAAGCAAATCCCTTGATGGACACTGACTTGATAATGATATCATCGTCATTCCTCACAGAGTCGATAGTTCCAGTGATCTTTGCAAGCTCGACAAGATTGTTGCGGTATTCAGGCAGAATGGCCATACGGCTGACAGGGAAATCGATGTATGCGGTTCCGCTGATCTCGCGGGTCTTCTGGATTTCGTGCTGAGGTCTGATATATAGAAGTTCAGGATGGAAAGGAGCCATAGGGAATCTGTCCACAAGACCGGCACTGCTGACAAGAGCAGATTTACCACAGCATCCGAAGTCTGTACGGATCACTGAAAGACTGCATCCGTCCATCCAGTTCAGGAAATGTGCTGACGTGCTGTAATTTATGACACCGTCACGTATATCAGCCGGCTTATACATTTCATCCTTCTTATCCGTAGGCTTGAGGTCATCATTGCGCTGATAGAAAATTCTTCTGTTACGTCCATAAACTCCGATCGATTTAAGCATCAGTGTATCGGAACCGTTGGTTATGCAAGGTGTGAGTACGACCACCTGTGTACCTTTGATGCTTACATCAGACAGATCGATCTCCATATCCAGGTTGATATAACCGTCGCGGACTTCCATAGTCAGATCAGTGACCTCAAAGTCATTTATCTTCTGAGCATTGACACAAAGGACATTAAGCAGAACGGCCAATGCTGATAGGAAAATATATCTATTATTCATTTTTCAAGTCTTTAGAATAGGAAAACCAGATTTACAGCCGCTTTGGTCGGGCCGATGTAGTGATGGATACCGCTTGCTGTAAGCTGTCCGCATCCGCTGCAGTCGAATGTATCATAATCGAAGCAGATGTAGCCGAATCCAGCCTCCAGCTCAAGATTTAAATGGCGGGACAGCATAAAGGCAAAACCATAAGCAGCACCTGCACCATAGGCATAGCCCTGATAACGATTATCTGACAAGACAGAAAAATCAGTTCCCAGAAACGACAGATTGTTCTTTATGTTTCCGAAATTGAAAGCACCGCCTATCAGATGAGCACCTAAGAAATGACGGGAGAACCTGTCGCAGAACCAATATCTTGCTTCAGGCTGTACCATCCAGTGCTTCCATCTGGTCTGGTCATTCTTGCTCCAGGTATTAAGGTTACCCGAGATATCAAGCGTCCACTTGGGAGCCAGTCCTATTTCGACGCCTAAATTTGCTGTCGCAGAAACATCATATAGCAGATTGGTCTTGAATGCTATATTCTGCGCATTAGAATATGTCAGTCCTTTCAAAAAGAAAAGCACAACAAAACAAAGACAAAGTTTTACTCTTGTCATTCCAAAATAAGTTTTAATCTTTCGTTCAGTTTTTCGAAGCTGATCAGCTTAGGTAGGATTTCCTGTATTGATTTGCGGAATTAAGTATAGCAATGTGGCAATTTGAAGCGGACACTACTATAGTTTAACACAGGAGGGCGCGAAATTACTTCATAAATTCCAAAAGAGCAAAGAATCTCACCATACTTTTGCTTATATGTCTTGATTTTTACAAAAATTCACCACAAAAGAACAGATGTATACAAAAATGTAAACATTAAGATATAGGTCATCACTCACAATTTACATATTTTTGCCATATAGACAGAAAGACAACGCTTAAGTATACACATTATATACAGAACCCAATACAAAACACATTAAATATGAAATTCTTCAAGTATAGTAAGACAATTTGGATTTTCATTGTGCTGTTACTTGTATCGTCACCTTGCCTGGCTGATGATGACCTTTTCAATAATGCAAGGACATTACAGCGAAGCGGCAACTACGATGACGCGATAGGCGCATATAAGGACTATCTCTGCAGACCGATGACGGAGAGTAATATGGCAGACGAGCAGCTGGCAATGTATACTGACGCATTGGTACAGATGATGAACACATTCCAAAGCAAAGGTCAGCCTGAGACCTGCATATCAGCACTCCAGGAAGTATTTGAATCTTCCCCTACCCTGCAGAATGAATGTCTCAGAGATTACTATTCTGTCCTGGGTTATGCGCTTTCCCGCACAGAAAATATGCATCAGGCAGAAGAGACGACCCTGAAAGCACTGACATTGCCACTTCATCGCGCGACACCGGAGCGATATTTCCGCGACTACGCCTATGCCGCCGCTGTATTCTACAGTAATCCGGACTATCAAAGAGAAGTGGTCAACTGGTGTCAGGAAGCACTGGTCCAGGCCCAGTCCTGCAAGAATACTTCCGGGCAGCAATGGGTTATGTCGATGCTTGGATCTCTTTACAAAAGGAATGGTGACCTTAATGGAGCATTGGAGCTGTTTCAGCAGAGCATCGCCGAGTCCCGGTCAAGAGAAGATGAGCTGGGGGTACTTAACAGTATGAGCGCATTGATCGATCTGTTTTTATATTGGAATATACCTGAATACGCTGATATGTATGCCTCAGAGGCTGTAGCAGTGGAGAAGAAGATGACCCGGAAAAATCCGATGATTTCCGCCCAGACTTACATAAACAAAGGTCGTGCATTGCACCAGCTCGGAGATACAGACTCAATATCATTCTATCTGGACTATGCCCGCGAATTCTGCGGAGAACTGGCATACAACAGCGGGATGGTAGACGTGGATTTATTGAGCGGCACCTGTATGACGGAAATCGGTGGTGAGCATTTACAGCAAGGCATTGAGGAACTACTGGCAGTCGTAGAAAAAGGCACTGCCGCCAACCGGGCGAAAGCATATCACCAATTGGCCCGGACATATCTGAAAGACGGACAAGTCAAAGACGCTGAAATAGTGCTGGACAGCCTGTATAATATCCTCAACCACAATGGCCTGCCATTACAGATACTCCACCTGGACTACAAACCGATCTTGGAACACTACCTTCAAACTGGTAATCAGATAAAGGTGGAACAATATGTCGGGATGATGCTTCAGGAACAGAAAGCAAACAAGGAGAGAAGCCTGAACTATAATCTCGTGGAGGCAATCGTCGCCCTACAGACAGGAAGCAGATTGCAGGAATTGAATCTCAGCCGGCTCAGGCAAGCGAATCAGCGGCTTTGGCTGATGAACGGTATTGTCATTGCCATTTTGTTCATTGCTCTTATTGTCTTCCTTCTTTTCCACCAGAGGAAAACGTTCAGAAAGAAGATCAGACATTCGAATGAGCAGCTTGCATCATTGATGCAGAAACTGAATCAGTCCAATCTGGAAAAGGAGAAGATTGCAGAACAGGTAAAGGAATTCCTTGCCGAGAAGGAAAATCGTCAGGAGCTGGAGACCTTGACTCCTTACATACTGAAGGAAAGCGGTGAGATAAAGTTCCGTCAATGCTTCGAGCTGCTCTATCCCCTGTTTCTTCCCAGACTGCGGGAAAAGGTTCCATCCGTTTCAAGACGCGAAGAATTGCTCTCGATGCTGATCGCGCTGAAGCAGGATAACAAGAATATTGCGGAATTACTGGCAATCGCTCCACGAAGTGTACTTATGCTCCGTCATCGTTTCCGCCAGAAGATAGGAATGAATTCAGAATACTCTCTGGAAAACTTCATTGAAAATATATTGGACTAAATAAAAAGATTTGAAATTTATGAAACACTTGGCCTTCATCAAGACGCTGATTATCACATTGTTTATCACGTCGCTAAGCTACAGCTATGCCCAGCAGCCTGCGAGCGTACAGGCCACAATTGATAAGATCGTAAAGAAACACGAAAGCAGTAAAGGTGTGAGCTGTATGACCGTGGGAAAAGGCAGCGGCTTGGGAATGATGAAAATGATGTTCAACCAGGAGTTCGGCAAAGATTTTATGAAAGGCGTCACCAGCATCACAATAATTGAATATAGTGAAGCTTCCGCTGACGTCTGCGCAGCGTTGCGTAAGGATCTGGATGCTTTCGTGAAACTGCTTGAGGAATTCGATGTCAGTGAAGATAAAATTTTTTCAGACAATGACTATATAAGATGTTTTGCCTCTATTGCAGACTCAAATACAATATCTGATTTTGTGATGGCCTTGGAAAGCGAAGATTCAAAGATGATAATGTATATGTCAGGAGAAATAAAGATAGATTAAAGGAAAGTGCCTTTGACCTAATCCAGAAATCTCACCCTACATTTGATTCTACATCATAGAAATAACTCATTTATAGGCGCGATGTAGACACAAATGTATACATTCTCGTTTAGGCCACCTGCTTATTTATAGATACATTTGCATATAATACGGAAAATAAGATTCAAGCTAAACGAAAAAAGCTGGGGAATCAGGCGAAGGGTGATGCCAAAGGCTGAAAGAAGACCAGCGTAAAAATGAAATGATGTAAATTCAAAAATCAATAAATATCAAAAACAAAAGACAGATAATCCTTATGAAAAGACTGTTATTTGTATCTCTTGCCTTGATCGCAGCATCCTGTGCAGAGAATGTGAATCGTAAAAACACTGAAAAAGAGCCTGTGAATGTAGGCGTCCTGACAGTAACCTCGATGTGTTCACAGCACTACAATGTATATGTCGGAGAAATAAATGCTTCGGGCTCAGCTGTCATTTCCTCCAACCACTCGGGTATTCTTGAAGCCATCCACGTGCATCAAGGCTCGCAAGTAAAGCAAGGTGAGGTCCTTGCCGAAGTGGTTTCCAAGAATGTACGTACTTCCTATGAGATAGCGCACGCTACCCTCAGACAGGCAGAAGACGGATACGAAAGAGTCAAGAAGGTACACGAGAGCGGTACGGTTCCGGATGTCAAGCTGGTGGAGATCGAAACACAGCTGGCGAAGGCTGTGGCCGCTGCCAGATCTTCTGAAGAATCCCTTGAAGAGTGTAAGATCAAGGCTCCTTTCAATGCTACTGTCAGTGAAGTTCTTGTAGAGCAGGGAATCCATATAGCTCCGGGAGCCCCTATTCTCAAAGTGGTAGACCTGTCAACTATCGAAGTAAGCATACCAGTACCGGAGGGAGAGATTGGAAGAATCAAGATCGGTCAGAAGGCATTGATAGATGTCCCAGCCCTGAATATTACCAATATAGAAGCGAAAGTTACATTGAAGGGAGTGACTGCAGCTTTCCCATCTCATACATACAGATGCACCCTTGTTCCGGACAAGAAGCAGACAAATCTCTATCCTGGTATGGTGTGCAAGGTAAGACTGTCAGAGGTTTCAGATGAATCTAAGATCCGAATCCCGGCATCAGCTGTCGAGATGGATTCGAACGGAAGATTCGTATGGACCGTGAATGACGGTGTAGTTGGCAGAAGCTATGTGACTATAGACGGCTATCAGGAGCAGGGAGTGGTCATTTCTTCAGGTCTTGAGCCCGGAGACAAGGTCATCGTGAAGGGTGCTGCCAAAGTCAGCACAGGAATGAAGGTTAATTCAGTGGAACAGGCATTTTAATCAGACCTATGAATAAAGACAGCAACTTTGTCAAAAGCGCGATCAGATATAGGAAACTTATATATTTCCTTGTCGCCATTATGGTCGCTTTCGGAATATATAGTCTGTTTGCGATCAATAAGGATGAATTTCCGACATTCCAGATCAAGGATGGACTTGTGGTAGGCGTATACCCTGGAGCGAACGCACAAGAAGTGGAAGAACAGCTTACAAGACCTCTGGAGGAGATCCTGTTCAAATTTGCGGAGGTAAAGCGCACCACATATTCGTACACCCAGGACGGCATATGCTACATTTTCGTCAAGCTTCAGTGCCCGCCCAAAGAGAAGAATGAGGTCTGGTCAAAAATCAAGCTTAAGCTGAATGCATCGAGAATATTTCTTCCATCAGGAGTACTGACTGTACAGGTAATGGATGAGTTCAGTGCCGTATCTTCTGTACTGCTTGCGTTACAGTCAGACGACAAGAGCTACAGAGAGCTTGAGGATTATGCAGATCAGCTGAAAAATGAGCTCTACACCATTCCTGCGTTATCTAATGTAAAGATACTCGGAACTCAGAAGGAAGAGATTGCCGTCAATATCGACAATGACAGGCTTTCTGCATACGGAGTGAACTCGACCTTGATGACTTTCGACTACCAGACTGCCGCGATGCAGACCATCAGCGGTAAATTCAAGTCTGATTATATCAATGCTCCTATCCACATCGAAGGCAAGCTATCTACTGAACAGGAAATCAAGGACAGAATCATATGGTCTGCTCCGAGCGGACACACCATCAGACTGAAGGATGTAGCCACAGTAGAGCGTAAGTACAAGACTCCTACTTCATATGTGGAATATAACGGAGAAAAGGCTCTTGTTATGTCTATCGAGATGAGGTCCGGCAATAATATCGTAACTTTCGGTAAAGATATAGACAAGGTTGTCGAGGCATTCTCGAAGACGCTTCCCGAGAGTGTCACCATAACAAAAATATCAGATCAGCCGAAGGTCGTGGACACTTCCGTATGGGCGTTTGTAAGGGACCTTGTGATCGCTATGATAGTGGTAATACTTGTTATGCTGATCCTCTTCCCTCTCAGATCTGCACTTATCGCAAGCTCCGGAGTCCCTATCTGTACAGCGATTGCCATTGCCATTATGTATCTTATGGGAATGGACCTGAATACAGTTACTCTTGCGGCTCTTATTGTCGTGCTAGGTATGATTGTGGACGACTCCGTCATAACTATGGACGGATATATGGACAAGATCGCCAAGGGAATGAGCAGGATTGATGCTGCAAGTTCAAGTATGAAGGAACTTCTGGTGCCGATGATTCTTTCGACAGCGTCCATCAGCATTATGTTCTTCCCGATGCTTGCCATTATGACTGATTATATGGGTGACTTTGTCAGACTTTTCCCGTGGATCATTACAATAGCATTGGCAGCATCCCTTTGTTATGCAGTCTTTGTCGTGCCTTCACTTGAAGTGAAGTTCATCAAGGAAGCAAACGAAAAGAAGAAGTCCAAGTTCGCTACCATCCAGGAAAAATTCTTCACTGTTCTTCAGAACGGATATGAATCACTTCAGAAGAAATGCTTCAGGTTCCCGCTCATTACCGTTATGGTCGGTATTGCTTCGGTAATCCTCGGACTCTACCTTTTCACAAAGGTAAATATCCAGATGATGCCAATGGCTGTCAGGGATTGTTTTGCTATCGAGGTCTATCTGGATCCTAACGCAACATTGAATCAGACTAAGGAAGTCACAGACTCGCTTCAGAAGATTCTCAGGAGTGATGACAGGATCACATCAGTCACAGCATTCATAGGAACCGGAACTCCGAGATTCCACGCGACCTACGGTCCAAAGATTCCGGGTGAATATTTTGCCCAGATGATAGTCAACACTGTAAATCCGAAGGCGACTGACTCTGTGATAGAGGAATATGAAAAGAAATATGAAAACTACTTCCCAGAAGCTCAGATAAGATTTAAACAGCTTGATTACCAGGGTGTAACGGCACCTGTAATGGTAACATTCAGAGGTGGCAGCCACGAGCAGATGCGTCCTTTCGCAGACTCGCTCAGGACATTTATGATGGATCAGATGCATCATTCTTTGAAATGGGTTCATAGTGACTATGATAAGAGTGTGGCTACGGTATCTGTCGACCTTGATTCAGATGAAGCTACAAGGCTTGGACTGAACAGAGCTTTGTTGTCTCTGTCAATTGCAACGACACTCAACGGCCAGACTGTGGCATCATACTGGGAAGGTGACAAGAGTATTCCTATCAATTTCTATAATGCCGTCATCAGCGACGATATGAATTATGACGAGTTGGGCAACCAGCTTATGACCACTCCTATTCCTGGAGTATATGTGCCGCTCAGACAGGTTGCTGATGTAACTCCTTCCTGGCAGCCGATCGGCCTTGCCCATTCCGGCGGACAATCCTCGATTACAGTCTTTGCCGATATGAGAAGAGGTAACAGCCAGCCTAAGGCAATGAAGGCTATCAAGAAATATATTGACAATGAAATCAGGCCTGCACTTCCTTCTGATGTGGAGATAGTTTACGAAGGACTTACCGCTGTCAATGCAATAGTACTTCCACAGATTATTATGGTCCTGATCTGTGCTGCTCTGATCCTATTCGGATTCCTGCTGTATCATTTCAAGAAGATCATTCTGTCCGTGCTGACAATCGTGCTCAGCCTCCTCTGCCTTTTCGGAGCTTCATTCGGACTATGGATCTTCGACCTGGATTTCAGCATCACTGCCGTACTTGGTGTAATAAGCCTTATTGGAATTGTCGTAAGAAACGGAATTCTTATGTATGAGTATGCGGAGACATTGAGATTTGAACAGGGATACAGCGTGAAGGAAGCTGCGATGGAGTCGGGAAAACGAAGAATGCGTCCTATATTCCTTACTACCTGCACCACCGCGCTTGGAGTGCTCCCGATGATTCTCAGCAAGGATGCTTTATGGATGCCGATGGGCGTTGTGATATGTTTCGGCTCATTGCTGTCTATTCTTCTTATTGTAGAGATAATGCCTGTATGCTACTGGCTTATCTTCAGAAATGAGAAACCTGATACTTTTATGGAGGAACTGGAAAAATGATGTGCAAGATGAAAAAGGTACTGTTTTTAATGATAAGCCTGATGGCGGCTTCAGCTGCATCGGCGCAGGAGGTAAGTTTAAGCGTCAACGATTGTATCGTACTGTCTGAAAGCAACAACCCATACATCAAGAACACTTATCTTGATATTCAGTCTGCAAGATTCCAGAAGAAGGAAGTCTTTGCTGAATATTTCCCACGCGTATCATTCAGAACGCTCGGACTTTCGTCATATGATTATTTCATAGATATCGTGCTCGGACCTGAATTGGGAGAAATGGCCAGAAGTTCAGAGATGGCAGAATTCGGCAAATACGGCTTCAACTCTACAATTTCCCTGATGCAGCCGCTTTATGCCGGAGGAAGAATAGTTACAGGAAACAAGCTTGCCAAGGTGGGAATCAAGGCAGCTGAGCTCAAGCATAAGGTCAATCTGAGAGAAAAGAGGGAGGAAATAGAGAAATCTTATTGGGAGATTGTCGCTCTCGAAGAGAAGCGTAATACCCTCAATCATCTCGATGAACTCCTGAACACTCTTTACAGAGACGTTACCAGCGGTATCGAGGCTGGAGTGATCACTGAATCCGATCTGATGCTGGTAAAGATGAAGATGAACGAGCTAAAGAGCGGAAAGATTCAGCTCGAAGGTGGTATCAAACTTCTGAAAATGAACCTGTTCAATGCAATCGGCCAGGAATACTCACTTGTAAGCGGAGTGGCGGATTCGGAAAAGCCTCACATCGACAAGATCGTGCTGTCAGACAGACTGTCAGCACTTCTTCCGCCATCTGAGTATTATATCCCTGAAGAGGAATTTGCCGCAGGTGTCACCGAGACGGAGCTTCTGGGACTTATGGTTGAAGCCAAGAGACTGGAAAAGAAACTGGCGTTAGGCGAATATCTTCCATCTGCAGGTATCGGAGTAAGTTACGGTTATTCCTCTTTTACGAGTTCAAACTTCAACGCTATCGGACTGGCAACGATCAGTATTCCTATTTCGAACTGGGGCAAAGGATCGCAGAAATTGAAAAGATTGAACAATGAAATCGTGAAGGCAGAAAATGAAAAGGAGTACCTGACTGCCCAGCTGCTGCTTCAGGCACGACAGCTTTGGCTTAATCTCAACGTCACCTGGGAACAGATGATGGTAGCAGAGGAAAATGTGAAGCTTGCAGAAAAGACCGTATACAACCAGATGGCAAAATTCAATGCCGGCCTTGTTCCGATTTCAGATGTATTGATGAACCAGACAAACTTGTTTGAAGCAACTGAAAATCTCATTGCAAAACAGATAGAATACAGCAAGGCTCTGACTGCATATAACGGAAGAAAAGCCAGATAGCAGAAAAGATATCAAGACTATCATTCAAAAGAGTATATGTCTATAAAAAACGAGGATGTCATTGCGATTGACATCCTCGTTTTTTATGTAGATATAGACTGACTATCAGAACGGGAAGATCAGTGGAAGTACGAATACCATCACTACGCCCATAAGGATCTGGAGCGGAAGTCCGACCTTTACATAGTCCATAAATGTATACTGACCTGCCGGCATTACGAGTGCATTAGGCGGAGTCGAGAAAGGAGATGCGAAGCACATACTTGCTGCTACAGCCACTGCAAACATAAAAGGAACAGGGCTTACGCCTATCTGCATAGCACACTGAAGTGCAATTGGAGCCATAAGGACCGCTGTCACTGTATTGCTTATAAAAATGGTCATCACCGATGTTGCAGCATATATTCCCGCTAGAAGAAGAAGCGGGCCGCTGGTGCCGAGACCTGCAACGATTCCATCTGCAATCATTTCCGAAACACCTGTCTTTTCAAGGGCTGTGGACATCGGAAGCATTGCCGCGAAAAGGACGATGGTCTGCCAGTTGATGGTCTTGTATGCAGCTTCGACGCTGCGCACGCAACCGGTTATCACCATAAGGATTGCCGCAAGAAGAACTGACGTCACAGGAGCTACCGGGATGCTCTCCACAACCATCATCACGACCATTCCGATCATAATTGCTGCTGCAATCGGCGCTTTGTAGTCAAGGGTCACCTTGGCAGCCTCGTGAAGCGGCTCGCCGAGAACCACCCAGTTTTCAGATTCCTTTTTCATTCGTGCGATATCTTTCCACGCGCCCTGTACAAGAAGTACGTCACCGTCGTGCATCTTGACCTCGCCAAGGTCCTTGAGTATATAATCCTTCTTGCGTCTGATTCCGAGTACATTCACATTGAACTTGCTGCGGAAACCGGCTTCAATTATCGTGCGGTTGATCATTGATGACGAAGGCATTATCAGAATCTCAGCTACTCCGATATCGAAAAAGTCAAGAGACGCATTGGCCGAACTTCCGTCAATCTCATCAGTACGATTGTCAAGAAGACGGAGAGAGTAATCCTCTGTAAACTTAGTGATCATCTCCAGATCTCCGGAAAGATAAAGTACATCATTCTGCTTGAGTACCAGATCCGGAGATGCAAGCTGCTGGTTTACTGTACGGACAAAGCGGTTTGGTCCGGAACTTCTCCTGAGTTCCAGGACATTGACGCCATATTCCCTGTAAATATCCAGGTCAACGACAGTCTGCCCAATGGCTTTTGACTCGTGGTCCTTGATATGAACTCTGAAAAGGTTTTCAGTCACTCCATATTCGCTCACCAGTTCCTTGAGAGACTTGTTCTCTTTCTTGCCTTCCTTTGTCTTGCCCTTTGGAGTAAGCATCTTTGTAGCCGGAAGCAGGAAGAGGACACCTACGACAAGGGTCACGATACCCACTGGTAGGAAAGAGAAGAAACCGAGAGGCTCATACCCGGCAGAAGCGAGGGTGTCGCTTACTATAAGATTGGCAGGAGTACCGATGAGGGTCATCATACCTCCCATACTGCTTGCAAATGCAAGAGGCATAAGGAGACGGCGAGGAGAGATACCTGCCGTTGATGCCATACTGACCACGATCGGAAGCATCAGAGCCACTGTTCCTGTATTGCTCACGAACATTCCGATAGCCGAAGTAACGATCATAACAAGAAGGAAAAGTCTCAGTTCGCTGTTTCCTGCAAGGGCCATCACCTTACTTCCGATCATTTTCGCAAGACCGGTCTGAAAGATTCCTCCACCGACAATGAACAGACCGATCATCATAATCACAGTCGTATTGGAAAAGCCTGCAAGGGCTTCTGCCGGATTCAGGATCTGACACAAAAGCAGCGCAAGGAGCGCACATATCGCGACAAGATCGGAACGGACCTTACCAGTAACAAAAAGAATAGCCGATACTAAAAGTATTATCAATGTTGCTATCATAAAATATTTATTTAAATGGGGCGCAAATTTAACTATTTTTTACGTAGATACCTATCTTTTAGGGTTGCAGAACACCGATTTACGATAATATTGGCAACATCAGGAATAAATGCCATTTTTCTGATAAGTTCCTTGAAAATATCCTGCAGATTTACTAACTTTGAATGTTATGCTAACTTTAAGTAAAGAGGAACTTATTTATGGGAAAATCATTCAGAATAGCGTTGTCGATATTGCTTTTATCTATTACAATTTCAGCACATTCGCAAGACACTACCTCGGTAAAGACACGGCCTAAAGTCGGACTCGTATTGTCCGGCGGAGGTGCAAAAGGTGCGGCACACATAGGTGTGCTCAAGTATATAGAAGAAGCCGGTATTCCGATTGATTACATTGCCGGTACAAGTATGGGAGCTATCGTGGGAGGAATGTATGCCTTAGGCTATTCTTCCGATGAGATTCTTGAACTGATCAGCGCAGTAGACTGGGACAGGCTTATCAGCAATCAGGTGGACAGACAAAGGACCTCATACGAGAGCAAGAGAAGAAGCAAGACTCAGCTTGCCACTATCCCCTTTTCCGTAGGTACAGACACGGAGGAACTTCAATCCCGGTCATTCAAGAATTCACTGCCTACAGGAATCGTAACTGGAGACAATCTGATCAACCTCTTCAATTCCCTTTCCGTAGGATATTCCGACCCTATTGATTTTGATGAACTTCCGATCCCGTTCCTATGTATAGCGACCAATGTTGTCACCGGTAAGGCTGATATTCTTGACAAGGGCATATTTGCAAAATCCCTGAGAGCATCAATGGCTATACCTGTCCTATTTGACCCGGTCACAATAGGTAACACATTATATGCTGACGGCGGACTGCTCAACAATTTTCCGGCTGAACAATGCAGGGCTATGGGAGCAGATTTCGTCATTGGTGTCAGTATGTCATCTGGTCTGGAGAAAGATACCGCCAATCTTTCTTCCCCGTTCTCACAGATACAGCAATTGAAGGTGATTATCACAGACAGGGACTTCGACAACTATCACAAGATGTGCGACATCTTCATCAGTCCTGAACTGAACGGAGTAGGAATGCTTAGTTTTGATGCTGAAAGCGTAGCCAGGATGACATCCAGCGGATATGAGGCCGCATCCAGATCCGAAGCTGAATTTCAGGCTCTTAAAAAGCTGGTTTTCAATGATTCCACATCTGGTGAGGAAGACAGCCGGACAACCAAGAAAGCCATTAATATTCTTCAGAATAAGATCTTGATTTCAGGAATAGAAATGGACGGAGTAGAGAATGATATTGAGAAATGGATGCGTCGCAAATGCACAGTCAGAGTCGGAGATATGATCTGCAAGGATGATATAGACCGTTCTGTATCACTCTATTATGGCACAGGCAATTACGCCAGCATCACATACACTCTTCACGAAGACAGTTCAGCGGAGGGTGGATATATCCTGCGTTTTAAATTCATCCCGAATCCTCCTCACGATTTTGGAGTCGGACTAAGATTTGACTCGCAAGATATGCTGTCTGTCCTTCTCCATACGGGCTTTAACAGTAACCGTATGAGTGGATTCAAGGCTGACATCAGCACTAAGCTGGGAAGCAATCAATGGCTTACTGCCAAATTCTCCTACGGTCATCTGCTGTATCCGCGGATCAACCTTTCATACAACTTCAGGAATTCCGAACTCGACGCATACGATATGGATGCATTGGTGATGAATATGAAATTCCTTCAGCATAAGTTCAGACTTTACCTTTCTGAAAATTATTCAAGGACCATAAGTGTCGGAGTCGGACTGGAGGCAGATCTTCTGACTCCTCGAAAAGTGATGTACCAGCACAATGAGGCCTGTGAGAGGGATTATAGCCAGGCAAACACCTTGGGATCCTTTGCTTATATCCATTACGACAATCTCAACAAGTCAAGTTTCGCGACCAGAGGTCTCGCAGGTAAGGTGGATTTCACTTGGAAAGATATGCTCTTCACACCGGAAGGCACAAATACTATGAGCTATGGCTCTGTCACATTCGGTCTTGAAGGATATATTCCGATAATAGAGGAGAGGATCGTATTGATTCCACAGCTATATGGCAGCTTTTTATTCGGCAAAGGCTCGGTCAATGGCATTTCAGACAGCTGGAGCCCATTGTTCAATGGTCCGGTACCAGCCTATCCATCAATGAATAATGTGATCGGAGGAGCTGAAAAAGGTCGATATATTGACCAGCAGCTTCCTTTCATTGGTATTAAAAACTTATCTTTAGCTTTCAACAATGTTGCTGTTGCAAGGGCTGATTTAAGGGCTCGTCTTTTCGGAAACCATTATCTGACAGCAATCTTCAATTATGCCCGTTCAAGCATTGACCTGAAGAATTTCTTCAAGGAAAGGGATGAACTTGTATGGGGCGATCTATATGATTATAATTCATCCGACTGGTGGGGTGCCGGCCTCAGATATTCTATCGACACAAAGATGGGACCACTGAGTTTTGAGATCAGTTCATCCAACATCTCAAAGAATGTAAATCTCTACTTCAGCCTGGGACATTATTTTTAGAACTAAAACCTATGAAACTGTTTAAAGACGCATTGATTTATGACGGTGCCGGATCCGAGGCATTCAAGGGAGACATCCTGATAGATAATGACAGGATTGTCAAGGTGGAAGCTGACATAAAGCCTGAAGAAGGATGGGAGATAATTGATCTTAACGGGCTTTCCATCTCACCAGGATTCATCGACGCGCATTCTCACAACGATTGGTTCGCAGTTAAGAATAATCCTCAGAAATACTTTGAGCCGTTCATACGTCAAGGTATCACCTCTTTCGTGACAGGAAACTGCGGTCTGTCCGCTATCGGATTCGAATCGCAATCAGCGTATGCAGATACGGTGGGAGGAGGACTCTTTTCCTATAACGGCACCACCGGAGTGTACCCGAGCGTAGCTGAATTCTTTTCTGCCATTGACCGTAACACACCTTGTAATATCGCGGTCCTTGCCGGTCACTGCACAGCAAGAACCAGTGTAGCAGGATACGAAAACAGGCAATTGACAGATACAGAGCGGATGAAGATGCTCGAAATTATGGAAAATGCCTTGAAGGAGGGAGCTTGCGGACTTTCTTTGGGACTGATGTACGAACCGGGAATATATGCCGGCATTGACGAGTTGAAGGAGGTCGCACGACTTTGCGAGAAATACGACAGACCTATGACCGTACACCCAAGAGCCTGTTCTGCCGTATCGATGACTTATCCCCTGCTGGGACGTCCTCATCTGCTCAGAGCATTAGATGAACTCGTAGAGATCGCGTCCGGTACCCGAATGAAGCTTCACTATTCACACGCCATCTTTGTGGGAAGACGCTCATTCCGCTGCAAGGACGAGCTGATGGCTATCCTTCATAATCTGAGGGACAAGGGAGTGGACATTGGGTTCGACATATACAGCGAGCTTCTGGGCGTCTCTGTGATCACGGTTGTGCTTCCAGTCTGGTATCAGGCTCTTTCTCCATCACAGAAGCGCCACTGGTTCAATAAGCTGAAACTCAGCATATTGATACGTGCTACCATCATACTTCTCGGATTCGGATGGGACGACATCCAGATCGCTTACATCGGACCGGGATATAAGCAGTTTGAAGGCAAGAGTGTGGCACAGATTGCCAAAGAGATGGGAAAATCGTGTCTTGACGCATACCTTGACCTTTGTGAAATGAGCGACTTCAAGGGTCGCATAAATATGGGGCCTTACAGTACTCCAGAAATTGTCAGCGAACTCTCCAAAGATGACAGATGTCTGTATATGACCGATGCGTGGGTCGAAGATCACGGAATCCAGAATCCTGCCATTTATGACTGTTTCCCTAAATTCCTGAAATTCTCTCTATGCGGTACGGGGGACACGATGCCGAATACCATCAGAAAGATGACAGGTGCCGTCGCTGATAGATTCTCGATAAAGGATAGAGGACAGATCAGACCGGGTTACTTCGCTGACCTTACTGTCTTTGACGAGACGAAACTCCGCGAAGGTCAGCCGGATAACGAAAAGCCGTTCGGTATAGAGAAAGTATACATCAACGGTATAAAGGTATTGGACAGTGACGTTCTGGATGCCGAAGCTATCAGACACTCAGGAAGAGCGATGAAAGCAGAATAGTGATAAACCTTTGATAATGAAATAAAAGACATTATTTATTCTTAACTATTTATTTAATACAAAATGAAGAAAAAGTTATTGATTTCAGCCGTTTCCATTGCAGCTGCCGTTCTCGGCTCGGTTCAAGCTTATGCTCAGGAGAACGAGAAGGTCGTGACAGGAAAAATCACCTTGATGTCACCGACATCAGTAGAAGTACTGGATGAGTATATATCCAATCAGATCTACACCGGAACAAGTGTATTTTCGGGAATAAATGCAAGACTTGGAGCAATCTACAGAAAGCACGAAAATCTGTCGTGGGATCTTTATTACACCAGCTATAACAGACCGCAGTGGCGAAAGAAATTCGGAGATGGATTAGCGGCACTTGAAAATCCGGCAAAAACACAGAAACTCGACTACAACACATTCAATGTCGGTTACGGTACATATTACCACTGGAAATTCGGAGAAAAGCTGATGCTTAAAACCGGAGGAGTATTCGATATATACGGTGCCAATAAAAGCAGCATACCGGACGGTGTGAACAATATGACGAACATAGACGCACAACTGATGCTCAAAGCCCACGCAGCCATCAAATACGGATGGGATTTCAAGAAATGGAGTCTGGATCTACGTGCACTTGTGACTTTACCTGTGATCGGACTTATTGCAGCCGACCATCCGTCAGAGTCATCAATATCTATCATCGGTAACAGCTACACTGTACTGAATCCTGCTTACAACCATATCTTTATGGCATCTTATCATAACTATATGTCGTTGGACTATGAATTTGGAGTAGACTTCGTGACAAAACCCTGTACAATCACATTAGGTTTTGGAAGCACACGCAAATGGTGGAATATCAACAGCTTACAGAACATCCGCAAAATCAATTATATGTCAATAGGAGTATCGTTTGACATAGTATCACGCGAAAAGTTCAAATCATCCAACATTAATTTTTAAAGATACATAGAGATGAAACGCATATTTAATATCATAGCCGTAATTACAGCCATTCTTGCAACTTCCTGCATTAAAGATGACTATACGAAAGAGTACAACAATGATTTCAAGACCAACTACGAGGCCTTCTGGAATTATATCAACGAAAACTATGGATACCTCGGTGAGAGCTACGGATACAGCAAGAATGTGGACTGGCATAGTGTATATGAGGAAATGATGCCGCAAGCGGAAAACGCCGCTACAGAGGCAGAGTTATTGGAGATAATGGGTAAATCAATCGACTACCTTAAAGACGGGCACGTCTGGCTGGACACCAAATTCAAACATCGCGGATGCTTCACTTTCTACATTGATGATAACGGAGAGAGATATCCTGATAACTTTATCAAAGGGGTCATTGAGGAAAAGTATCTGGACGAGGCTTTCAGAACCAGAAACGGACACCGTTACGGTATGATTACCCGAGAGAATAAGACATTCTTCTATTTACATCACGATGATTTTATCAAGGATATCAATAATGAAGACCTTGAGATGTTCCAGCCTATTATAGCCAAGGCAGATGGTATCATATATGACATCAGGACCAATCCAGGCGGAAGTGCACAGCTATCACTGGGAATTGCCCAAAAATTTGTAAAAGAGAAGACACTGGTCGGATATCATATTGTAAAAAACAGTAAGGAATACAATGATTTCAGTGAGCCTTCACCACTATACATATTGCCGTCAGATGCAGACGCAGAGAGAAACTGGGCAGATAAAAAGACTATGGTACTGACCAACAGAGATGTATACTCTGCTGCCAATATGTTTGCAGCATTTATGAAAGAAGCGCCTAACGTTACGCTTGTAGGAGGTAAGACAGGTGGTGGCGGCGGACTGCCTTGTACATACTATCTGCCTAACGGATGGGCCGTTACGATGAGTGCTCAGAGATTTACCTTGGACGTGGACAAGAAACATATAGAGCCAGGAGTGGAACCGGACATCTATGTCACAATTACCGAAGAAGATATCGAGAACAAAGTCGACTCGATTCTTGAAAAGGCTATTGAAGTACTGTCGGAATAAGTCAGAACCAGTAAGAAACACTTTGATACCCGGAATTCCTGAATTTCCAGACAGCCATCTGCTTTACAAATTGAAAGGCAGATGGCTGATATTTTATAAGGGGACTATTAAACTCCATCCAGACAGGATCTTATCTGTGTCATAAAACCTTCTTCAGCTGTTCGTCATAGCTCAATCTGACTTTAACACCTGCTTCCTGGTATCAGTACCTCATAGTTATTTCTTCCTCAATCAATGGAACGTAAGCTATATGAATACTTTCTGCCTTCCTAAAATCAGACTTAAAGAAATAGCACATCCAGCAATAGGCAGGAGTAAGTAATTTTTGTATATATCCATAAACATCCTTATGTCTGAAATTATGCTATCATTGATTTTAGATGGATTTACCGGGTATAGATAAGCCAGTGACATCGCCAAGGCTCCGACAATCAGGCCTGCTAACAAAGCTATTATAACAGCAGTCCTTCCATATCGTCTCTGTCTGTCAACCTCGTTCTTTATTCCTTCTACAGCACGCATCTTCTGCTCGACCTCCAGTAGGAATGTCGGATTATCCTGTAACTGAGGCCTGTTGTCTCTGAGAATTGATTCTATATCTATGTTTTTCATTGCAGTATGGATTTAAGATGGTTGCGTCCTGTGGATAGATAATATTTAACAGTGCCTTGTGGAATCTGAAGTATAGAGGATATTTCCTTTATACTTCGATCTTCGAAGTAATGCAAAATAATTGTAGCCTTTTCTTTTTCTTGCAAGGATCCCAGGGCTTGATAGAGCCTTTGGTATTTGAATCCAGCATCAGTTTCATCGGTTGCAGGAATTGATAAGGCCTGCTGTGAATCCGAAGATACCGTTTCCATTCTTGGCTTGCGATGGTAATCAACATAACAATTATACGCAATTCTGAACAGCCAGGTGCTGAATTTTGAAAGTCCAAGGAATGATCCGGAAGCGACATATGCACGGACTAGTGCGTCTTGGGCAATGTCATCAGCCAGTGATTCATCTCCACTACACAGGGCAAGCAGAAATCGCCTTAATGATTCCTGCTCAGCTCTGATAAGGTCTATGAAGCGCTCCGGTGACATAGATGTTACTTTTGCTCAATTTCTTTAGCTTCAGCCTCCATTTCTTTTACCAGCATCTTCTTACCGACAAAGAATACGATCAGGAGACCGATTCCAATCGCGAAGAAGATTCCTCCAAATATACAAGGAATGGTGAAAGAGTCCGGCTGCATATGTATTTCAGTCATCATATCCTTGTTTACAAAGCCAATGACAGTAAAGACAACACCCATCAAAGTGAAGATGCAACCACCAGCGAGACGCTTGAGAAGTCGTTCCTTGATTGTTTTGGCTCCTTGTTTTTCCTTAAAGAAATTAGCATCGATTGTAGCTCCTGACTCAATAGCCTTGAGCATAATTTCTGTCTTCTTGTTTGTCTCATTCTGGCGTGCTCTTGTTACAAGCCATACAATCATCACCGGCAGTACAACGCAGATACCTAGTACAATTAAAATGTCATCCATAAATGTAGAATATTAATGTTTAACTTCATTTCCCCGCTTTCTAGCGGTTTCATTCGTTAGACGGAACAAAGCTACAAAAGGTTGGGAAAATTTTGACTTTTTGTAAGAGGGTGATTGCATTTTCCTGAATTTTTGAAAGGAATCGGTAAATTTGGTGTCTAAAGGGTAGAACAAAAGAAAAACACTGATGGACAACATTGAAAGGGAATTTACCAGAATGGTTAAGGAGCACAGGAAGACCATATATACGGTCTGCTACTTCTTCTCCAAGGATGCGGATGAGGTGAATGACCTGTTCCAGGAGATACTGATCAACTTGTGGAAGGGTTTTCCGAAGTTCCGCGGAGAGAGTTCGCACAGGACGTGGATATGGCGTGTGAGCCTTAACACCTGCAACAATCAGGTAAGGAGGAAGAAACGTGACGTAGAGACGGTTCCCCTCACCATCGACATCGACCTCTACAACGATGACGACACCAAGAGCAGGCAGATTCAGATGTTGCACGACAGGATAAGCAGGCTGGAGCCCTTTGACAGGG
>JAGKTT010000023.1 GCA_021153285.1 Bacteroidia bacterium | reverse complement strand
TACAAATGTCAGAGGATAATCGAATTTTTCACCTTCCTCAGTTACTTCCATAGTCGGATACTGCATATTTTCAGGCATATCGGGATCTCCCCACCATTTGCTTCCACAGAAAAGGATTCTTTCTGTCTTCTTAAGTTCAAGTTTTATAGCCATATAGTGTATGTTTTTGATTATCAGTTAAAAAGTTAATCCCAGGCCGAAGGATAAAGCGCTGACTATTGCATTATTTCTGTTTGTATTCTTCATCGGGATCCTATGATCATCGAACTGAATTCCAGGATGCGTATAAGTGCTTCTTGCAGCCACAATGAAATTCAGTTTGGTATCTTTACTCAGCGACATCTCGTATCCTGCACCGATTTTGGCGGTCAATATTTCCTGTACCGGAGTTTTCAGACATATTCCGCTGCCGGCATCTGCAAAGGCAAACCATCTGTCCTGCGTCAGATCAGTACCGAAATATCGGGTTCCCCTTATGGAAATCGGAAGTATCTTATGATAATCCCCTACTCCGGCATATCCTATATATAAAGATAGATTCCACTCCGGGGTTAGATTGCAACCGACATTAAGGTACATATCGGCGTTGCTTGTGAATCCCCATCTCGATCCCTTTTCATCCACCCTGAATCCTTCAGGAGCATAGAAGTTATAATGATATATTGAATTCAATGAGACAATATACCCCCATTCCAATCCTATGGTAAGCTTGGGATAAGGCTCCTGCACATTGTTCCGAGCGTTAACATAATTGTTAAACAGGCATATTATCAATAATATGAGGGATAATTTCTTCATATCTAGAAAATATATCTTATTCCTGCTTCTGGCATAAGGCCATAACATAATCCGTATCTGTAAAGGCGCATATTCACCATCCCGTCTTTTCTTCTGAAATGTCCTCCAAGCATAGGAGAAATACCCAGAGTTAAAGAGACTCCTCTCGAAAAGCTGCATTCAGCTCCAATGCTTCCTTTGAGTCCTACAACGATTCCGGAAAGATTCCTGATGTCTTCCGAATATCCGACCGATATTCCAGGACCTGCGTAGAAGCGGACGATGTTTCCGTTTCGGGATTCGATCTGAGCGAATACGGTATTCCAAAATGCAGTTGCCGATATTCCGAGCTTGCCCTCGTCAGACCAGAAGAAACTTGAGGTTTCCAATCGTAGCTGATATTGGGCAAAATGCCTGCTGTCGCTGAAATGCAGGTAATCCACTCCTGTACCGGCATAGCTGAATGTCCCACCCAATGACCTGTTCTGGGCGAATACCTCACTCAGAAACAATGCGGTCAATGTAATGGTTCCCAATATTGCTACTATTCTTTTCATAAAATCAGAGCAAGAATACTCTATACATATTTAAACTCCATATAGGTAGCGCCAAGTTCGTCGTTGAAACTGCCACCTATGAATCCTACCAGATCTCCTTTGGAAATCTTGCCGTCTTCAAGCAGTATCTTAATGGAATTCTGCACGAATCCTTCCTTTGTGCCTGTAATGTCGAACTTATAGCCATATATATCATACGTCAGTGCCAATTCTCTCATTGTAAATGAGTTATAGCACATTGCGTAAATAGGTACCTTGGGTCTGAATTCGGACAGATATCTACCTGTCCGTCCTGTCCAGGTGTCAAAGATTATAGCCTTGACAGGAATCTCCTGAGTAGCAGCTACCAGAGACCTTGCAAGTACGGCTGCAATCGGTTTGGCGACTTTCTCCAGATTCACTTCCAGTCTTGTGTCTATACTCTCTTCCGCTTCAATAGCTATTGCGCTCATAGTAGCTACCGCTTCGACAGGATATTGACCTGACGCGGTTTCTCCGCTGAGCATTATGGCATCAGTACTCTGAAATATGGCATTAGCCACATCCGTCACTTCAGCCCTGGTCGGACGTGGATTTTCAATCATACTATGGAGCATCTGGGTAGCCACAATCACAGGTTTTTTCCTTGCCCTGCATTTCTGCACGATCTGTTTCTGAATGATCGGAATCTTCTCTGCCGGAATTTCCACTCCCAGGTCTCCCCTGGCTATCATTACTCCATAGCAATGAGCCAGAATCTCATCAAGATTGTCAATTCCCTGCTGATTCTCAATTTTCGAGATTATCTTCAGATGACTATGCTGCGCATTCAGAATCTCCTGAATATCAATAAGATCCTGTTTTGTTCTCACAAACGAATGGGCGATGAAGTCTATATCTGCATCGATAGCCCATTGCACAAATATCCTGTCTTTGTCAGTCAAGGCCGGAAGGGATATGTGGACATTAGGCACATTCACGCTTTTACGCCCCTTGATGGCTCCGTTGTTCATAATCCTGCAAGTCAGACATTCTTCATCCTTTTCTATTACTTTCAGCTGGATGCTTCCGTCATCAATCAGGATGTCAGCACCTTCTGGTACGTCCTGAACAAATGTAGAACAATTGGTATATAAGGTTTTTGAATCTGAGAAATGTTCCTCTCCATTTCTGATCATCACGATGTCTCCGGATCTGGCTACAAAACCTACCGAACTTTCCATTGCTGTGAGTCTGACCTCCGGACCTTTAGTGTCCACCAGAATGGCTATCTTATCTGAAACTGCTCTGACATTGTCAACTATCTTCTGCGCTCCTTCTATAGTCGCGTGTGCGGAATTTATCCTGACCACATTCATTCCGTTTCTGTATAATTCCCTCAGAAAATCCGTATCGCAGCGGATATCGGAAATCGTACAGATTATCTTTGTTTTCTTTTCTACCATAAATACACTAGTACTAAACTGCTATCGCAAAAATAGCAAAAATCAGTGATTTTCTCAGTAATTTTAATAACTTTGTAGAATGTACTAACTAAACCTATAACTTATGTCCGTAATTATCAAGACAGTAACGTCTAAAAGGGATTTCAGGGTATTCGCCAGATTTGCCAACAATCTTTATAAGGGTAATAAATATTATGTTCCGTCAATGCCGTTTGACGACCTCAATACGTTCGACAAGCAGAAGAACGGAGCGTATGAGTTCAGCGAAGCCGAGTTCTATCTGGCTTATAAGGATGGTAAAGTGGCAGGAAGAGTTGCTGCAATAATAAACCGCAAGGCAAATGAAGCCTGGAAAGCAGATCAGGTCCGCTTCGGATGGATCGATTTCATTGACGACATAGAGGTAAGTGCCGCCCTTCTGGATGCTGTAATTGCTTTTGGAAAGTCTCGTGGAATGAAACAGATAGTGGGGCCTCTCGGATTCACTGATTTTGATCCGGAAGGAATGCTTGTAGAAGGATTTGACCGTCTCAGCACAATGGCTCTCATATATAATCATCCTTATTATCCTGAGCATATGAAGAAGCTGGGATATGTCAAGGAAACCGGATGGGTGGAATATAGGATAACTATACCGGATGCACTTCCAGAACGCCATATCCAGATTGCTGAGCTTGTAAAGGAAAGATATGGGCTTAAGGTTCTCAAGAAGACCAAGGCCCAGATTCGTAAGGAAAAATATGGACAGAAACTTTTCCAGCTTATAAATGAAACATATTGTGTACTTTACGGTTATTCACTTCTATCACCGAAACAGATAGATCAGTATGTAGATGTATATCTTTCATTGGTCGATATGAAGATGCTTACATTCGTAGAAGACAAGAACGGAGACCTTATTGCAGCAGGTATTTCTATTCCATCTCTTTCAGAGGCGCTGCAGAAATGCAATGGCGAGATTTTCCCATTCGGATGGTGGCATCTTCTGAAGGCAATGTTCTGGAAAAAGCCTGATACATTGGATCTTCTGCTTATCGGAGTAAGGCCGGACTATCAGAACAGAGGAGTCAATTCCCTTCTCTTTGTGGATCTTTTCCAGAATTACCGGAAGCTTGGCTTCAAGTATGCAGAGACTAATGCCAATCTCGAGACCAATGCCAAGGTTCAGGCAATGTGGTTACCGTTCGAGAAGGAACTTCATAAGCGCAGATGGGTATTCGGTAAGGAAATATGATGAATAACGATACAATACGAGGCAGGATGCTTCCTCCTCTTCCGGAGAGAATGCGACCGCAGGATCTTGATGGTTATGTCGGTCAGAGACATCTGATCGGTCAGGGATGCATCCTCCGGAATATGATAGAAAGCGGAAATCTTTCTTCATTCATCCTATGGGGGCCTCCCGGAGTGGGCAAGACTACTCTGTCTCGGATTGTAGCCAGGTCTTTAGGCAGAGAGTTTTATACACTTTCTGCAGTTAGTGCCGGAGTCAAGGATGTAAGGGACGTCATAGATAAAGCTCGTTCCAACTCTTTGTTTTCCAGTGGATTGTCTCCGATTCTCTTTATTGATGAAATCCATCGTTTCAACAAGTCTCAGCAGGATGCTCTGCTTGGAGCAGTGGAAGACGGGACTATAGTTCTTATAGGAGCGACTACCGAGAATCCTTCTTTTGAGGTCATAACTCCCCTTTTGTCACGTTGTCAGGTCTTCGTGCTGAAATCTCTTCAAAAGGATGATCTTCAGGTTCTGCTGGACAGGGCTTTGAAGACCGATGAGATTTTGAAGCATAGAGAAATTAAAGTAGAAGAGACGGATGCACTTTTCCGCCATTCTGCCGGCGATGCCAGAAAGCTTCTCAATATCCTGGAAATCGTAACCGGAGCTTTCCCGGGCGATGCTCCAGTAGTTATTGACAATAAAGTAGTTACATCCTGTCTTCAGGAGAATATTGCTATTTATGACAAGGGAGGCGAAATGCACTATGACGTGATTTCGGCTTTCATAAAAAGTGTAAGAGGCTCCGACCCTAATGCTGCAGTATATTATCTTGCCCGTATGCTTGATGGAGGTGAGGATCCCCTTTTCATTGCCCGCAGATTATGCATTCTGGCAGCTGAGGATGTAGGACTTGCGAATCCGAATGCTCTTTTATTGGCAAATGCTACATTTCAGATTGTTCATACGATAGGAATGCCGGAAGCAAGAATACCACTTGCGGAATGTACGATTTACCTTGCTTCATCTGCTAAGAGCAACTCTGCCTATATGGCTATAAATGAAGCTATTGCAGTGGCAAAGGAAACACAGATGGCGTCAGTGCCGCTATATCTGAGAAACGCTCCGACACAGCTTATGTCAGAACTCGGATATTCAGACGGATATAAATATGCACACGATTATCCCGGACATTTTGCTGATCTTGAGTTTATGCCATCGGAATTGTCTGGACGCAAATTCTATGAACCAGCACAAAATAAGCAGGAAGATGGACTGAGGACTCGTCTGGAGTCGCTTTGGCCGAAGTATTATCCGAAGTAGACATCAGAATGGGTATCCTACACCGAAATGGAGGGCGAAATTGTCACTCTTGAGCCATTGACCGGGATTTATCCATTTCTGCTCACGGGCAGGATCGTGCACTTTCATACCCATATCTATTCGCAGAAGCAGGAAACCTAGATTAAGTCTGATTCCTGTACCCCAGTCGGCAGCAATGCTTTGACCGAAATCATTCCATCTGAAAACAGACGGATCATCCGCCGGTGTATCCTTATGTTTGAGAGTCCAGACATTTCCGGCATCAATGAATACGGCTCCTGCGACTTTCCAGAATAAGTTGAAACGATATTCGATATTTGCTTCCAGCTTCATATCACCGGTCTGATTCGGGATGATGAAGGATCGGTCCATCTCAGAAGTACCAGGACCGACAGTCCTCGCCTGCCATCCTCTGAGGCTGTTAGCGCCTCCTCCGTAGAAGTGCTTTTCGAAAGGCAGGGCTGATGAGTTTCCGTATGCGTATCCTGCACCGGCAAGGAATCTTGTAGCTATGGATTGGCCGTTGTTCTTTCCCCAGACCCAGGTTTTGCCAATGGTCAATTCAGCTCTGACAAATTGAGAATATGGAGTGTTCCATATCATTCCGGATCCGTTGGCATCCTTTTCCATCAAAGAATTGAATGCGCTCAGAAGATTTCCGGCTACATCCAGCTGAAGTCTTGAGTAGTAATAAGTTTCTGTAGGGACGGTCGCTGCATTTGTCGTATAGTATAATGTTCCTCCCAGGCCAAGGTCGAAGTGGTCCTGATATGCATTACGAAGGAATGGATCAGCCGCAAGGTTCTCATAGAAATCCTTGTCCAGATCAAATAGTCTGACGATGTTCAGCTGTAACGGATAGGCCTGGTAGAAGAACTTGTTGTCTACATCTCCGGTGTAGCCGTATGAGGTGGATATGATGTTTCTGGTATATTCCGGCCTGTACTGGTAATTGTAGGAAATGTTTATATCTGTTCTGGGGATGTCACCCTTGAAATATCTGTATGACAGAGGGAAGAATCTCGGGAGGCTCAGGCTGGCGGAAGCACCGAATTCATTGGATCTTATCAGGTCTTTGAACTTGAACTGGAAGTTGCCTAAGAAGCTGAGATTCAGCCACTCTCCCCCTTTGAATATGTTTTTGTGATAGTATGATATCTGGGGAGATATACCGAAAAGTCCGGATGAGTTGGTGGAAGCTTCAAGATTCAGTTTCAATCCCTGGAGCTTTGACTGGGCCAACGAGATCGAGCAATCGATCAGATTTGTATCTTTTGGAGTCATTCCTATGTTCACGCTACTGAATACGCGAAGGGCTGAAAGACGTGAGTAGGTCCGATTGATCACATCCTCGCTATATACTTCCCCGGGAATGATGGTATTCAGGTTCCTTAATACATTCTCATTGATTTTCAGGTTTTTAGGGTATGAGAATGTGACGTCGTCAATATAAAACCTTCTTATCGGGCCAGCATCCTTGGGCGATTCGTTTCTGGTATATTCGTTTACCAGCATTGTAAGAAGAGCCGAGTTCGGGATGCTGATGGTGTCTGCCTCGAAGAAGAAGTTATTCTTGCTGAAGTCATAGTATCCTTTGTTACGCATTACGGCAGCAAGTGATTCGGTTTCCGCTTCAAGTGCCTGTTCCGAAAGGTAGTCTCCAGCCTTTACGCTGAATATGGATGTATCTTCAAGGAATGCGCCTGAGAATTCCCCTCTCTGCGGTAGCTTGAGTGTGATATTCTCTATAGGATACCGTTTGCCTAATGATACATTGTAAATGACGGTGACGGTCCTCTTCCTCACCTTGATTTCAGAAGTGACGTCAGAGCCGTAATAACCGATGTATTCAAGATGATCCTTGATGTTGTCTATTGAGTTATCTACTTGTTCCGGACTATATACTATGGGGGCTTTTCCTATCTTCTGAACGAATTTATCCCAGGTTCCACCGTTTCCGTTTGTCCAATTATAGACGTAAAGGAACGGAGACCAGCCGAGGCCCTTGTTCTGTTTCAGGTATTTGTTAAGCTGGCTGGAGTTGAATTCCTTGTCGTTCTCCACTTTGATCTTGTTTCTTGCCAGGCGGTACTGGTCATCCTGCAGGACACGTGTGGTGCTGCAGGATACAGACAGAAGAAAAATCGTCAGAAGTGATATTATCCGGAATCTTATTTTCATACCTTTATATAGAATGCAAATTTATCTTAATATCTCCATTTCACAAAATTTTGACCAAAAAAAACTATATTTGCTTGTTAATACTAAGGGCGCTGTCATCAGTGTCTATGAATACTTGTGTTCAAATAGAATCTATGAAAATATGGCATCTATATCAAATAATGAGATAAAGAGGGTCAAATCCTTGCAGCAGAAGAAGTTCAGAGATATGGAGGGACTCTTCATTGCTGAAGGTGAAAAGATGCTGGAGGAGGCCTTGAAGTCCGGCTATCAGGTAGAACATATCTACAGGAAGGAGGAAATCGGAGATGAGGCAATGAAGAGGATATCAGCTCTGTCCTCGCCTTCTCCTGTATTGGCCGTGATACGTAAGCCAGCTGATGTACATCTCAGCGATCTTTCCGGGCTATCGGATGCAATGTCCGATGGAGGTCTTTATCTTGCATTGGACTCCATACGCGATCCTGGTAATCTGGGAACGATCCTGCGAATTGCAGACTGGTTCGGCGTGGATGCCGTATTTGCTGCTCCTGATTCTGTGGATGTCTTCAATCCAAAGGTGGTTCAGTCGACAATGGGCGCAATATTCCGTGTAAAGATGCATTATGTGGATCTGCCGTCCCTTTCTGATGCGGTGCTTTCAAAGGGAGGGAAGGTATACGGTACCTTCCTTGATGGGCGGAATATCTATTCCAGACATCTGGATACAGGTGAAAACGAGCCGGTAATGATTGTTATAGGTAATGAATCTGAGGGTATCTCAAAAGAGATGGAACAGCTGGTTTCTGATAGATTATATATACCTCCGTACCCGGTCGGGGATCCGGGGTCGGAATCTCTTAATGCAGCTGTAGCTACTGCCGTAACTGTAGCGGAGTTTAGAAGGAGGATTCATAACAATCTGATTAATAATGCTTAAAGACGTTTTATATAAATGAATACTATAGAACCGAAACTGCTGAAGGAACTGATTAATGCAGACTATGATTCTCTGATGGGATTCAGAGTCAGACGCATTCTTATGATCTGCAGCAACTATGATGCCTTCATTCTGGAAGAGGATGGTCAGATAGAAACACAGATATACAAGGAATATATTGACCTGAATCTGAGTACACCTCCTACATTCGTATGGGTGCAGACTTCCGCTCAAGCTCGTGAAGTCCTGCATACTACAGTAGGTATAGATATGGTGATCTGTATGTATAATGCCGGAGATAACGATGTGTTTTCATTGGCGGCTGAGATCAAGAAAGAAAGGAAGAGTCTGCCGTTTGTGTTGCTTACACATTTCTCCAAGGAGGTCTATCGAAGGATTTCATATATGGACACTTCGGCCATCGACTATATGTTCAGCTGGCACGGCAATGCTGATCTCATCGTGGCTATAATCAAACTCTTCGAGGATTTGAAAAACGCTGAAAATGATATACTTAGAGTAGGTGTGCAGAGTATCCTTCTTGTAGAGGATTCTGTCAGATACTATTCTACCTATCTTCCTGAACTGTATCGTATGGTTCTTCGTCAGAGTGCAGAATTCCTTAAAGAGACCTTGAATGAACAGCAGCGCAAGCATATGAAGCGGTCACGTCCTAAGATCCTTCTTGCAACGAATCTTGATGATGCGATGGCTATGTATGAGAAATACAAGTCTAATCTGCTTGGTGTCATTTCTGATGTGGGTTTCTGCGAGCATAGAGATGAAAGGCCTGAAGACGAAAAGCTGGATGCAGGTCTGGAGCTTGTAAGACATATTAAAGCCGATGATCCCAAAATGCCTATTCTTCTTCAGTCATCCCAAGATAGCATAAGTGCTGTGGCTGAGGAACTTGGAGTGGGTTTCTTAAGGAAATACTCCAAGACGTTGATGATTCAGCTATATGAATATATAAAGGAGGAATTCGCTTTTGGTGACTTCGTATTCAGGGATGCGGACCGTGTGGAATATGGAAGGGCTGCTAACCTTAAGGAACTGGAGATACTTATGAGGGAGGTGCCGGAGAATATCCTGCTCGCAAATACATCCAAGAATATGCTCTCAAAATGGTTTATGGCACGCGGTCTCTTTACCCTGGGAGCTAAATTCAAGAAAGTACTCGAAAGCCAGTTTGCCAATGTGGCAGAACTTAGAGCTTATGTATCTCAGCAGATTCACGATTATCACGCCCTGACCGGTCGTGGCGTCATTGCTCATTTTGATGCAGAAACCTACGGCAGGCATATCTGGTTCTCACGGATGGGTGAAGGCTCTTTAGGCGGCAAGGCTCGCGGACTTGCTTTCCTTAACAATCTTGTTTATAAGCACCATCTGGCTGATAAATATGATAATGTAAAGATTTCCATCCCTCGTACAGTTGTGATTGCGACGGACTACTTCGATCAGTTTATCATAGAGAATGACCTTCAATATGTGATTGATTCGGATATTTCTGATGAAGAAATACTTTCCGAGTTCGTTTCATCCAGACTTCCGGAGAAATTGGTGGAAGAATTGAGAGCATTTGTGGATACTACACGCTCCCCTCTTGCAGTCCGTTCCAGCTCTAAGCTTGAAGACAGCAGCTACCAGCCGTTTGCTGGAGTCTATGCTACATATATGATTCCATTGGTAGAGAATAGGGACCAGATGCTCCGAATGCTTGGTAAAGCTATCAAAAGTGTCTATGCTTCAGTGTTTTACAATGGTAGCAGAACCTATATCCAGACTACCGGTAATCTCTTGAGTGAGGAAAAGATGGCTGTCGTGGTTCAGAGCATCTGCGGATCGGAACATAATAATCTTTATTATCCGATGCTTTCCGGAGTAGCTCGTTCGGTCAATTTCTATCCTATCGGAAATGAAAAGGCCGAAGATGGAATCGTCGATCTGGCATTTGGTCTTGGCAAGACTGTCGTTGATGGCGGTAATTCTCTCAGATTCAGTCCGAAATATCCTAAGAAGATACTTCAATTGTCGGAGACAAAACTTGCCCTGCGTGATACACAGAAGATGATGTACGCCCTGGATCTGTGTCCCGGAGCGTTCAAGATATCCCGAGACGAAGGAGTCAATTTAGCTCATCTTCCTGTAGCTGAAGCTCTTGCGGCCTTCTCCAATCCTGAACTTGTGGCGTCGACATTCAGTATCGAAAATAACAGGATGCTTCCGGGAATTACAGCAAAGGGCCCACGTGTGATCTCATTTGACGCAATACTCAAATATAACAGATACCCACTTGCCCAGATCATAAGGGAGATACTGGATATATGCAAGAAAGAACTGATGTGTGATATTGAAATGGAATTTGCTGCTGATATCCAGCATCGTGAAAACGGAACAAGATTCAATCTGAAACTCCTGCAGGTACGCCCTGTGGGCGAATACAGTGCAGATAATTCCATTTCTATCGAAAAGGTCAGTGAAAGTATGGAGAATATCCTTATAAGATCCTCCAAAGCTCTTGGTTCCGGCAGAGTCGACAATATCGGCTACATACTTCAGGTTCCTTCTGAGACTTTTGACAGTGCCAGAACTAAGGATATGGCTCAGGAAATTGCCCGTATGAACGAACTGGTCAAGAAGGAGGGATCTTCATATCTTCTTATTGGTCCTGGCCGTTGGGGATCTTCTGATCCTTGGCTGGGAATTCCGGTCTTGTGGAGCGATATTTCTGAGGCGAGAATGATAGTAGAGACAGCTATCCCAGGATACCAGATAGAACCGAGTCAGGGAACCCACTTCTTCCAGAACATCACTTCTCTGGGAGTAGGATATCTGACAATCGATACGGTCAGAGGGGATGGAATTGTGAATGAAGAGGCGATTTCTGTACTGGAATGTGTTCAGAAGGGAGAATATACACGACTTTACAAGGCGCCGGAAGGGCTTGAAGGCTATATTGACCGATCTTCTAATAAAGCAATCGTAGGTTATTGATAATATATTGATAATAAACGCGGTTAACAAATATGTTTATAGTGATAACATTTTTGTTAACCGCGTTTGTCCTATTATTTAAGATTTAAATCAGTTCTATTACCGCTCCGTTCATTGCGGGAACGGCTACTTCTATGATCTTTCCCGGGTATAGGTCATCGCTCACAGGTATTCCCATCCATTCAAATGCGTGCTGAGGAATTGTCAGTTTCATAACAGCATCATATCTTGAGAAATTGGCTGCTACAAGAAGTGTATGGTCTTCGAAATCGCGAAGGAATGCGTAGTGCCTGTTCTTGTCGAAACCGTCTGACGACATATTGCAGTAACAAAGGTCATATGTGCTACCCCTACGGATTGCTTCATCTTTGGCTGCAAATCTTATTGCCTTGGAAAATTTCAGGAAGATTTCTGCTTCATCTTTCTTAAGTCCGCCTTTGACAAGTCCGGATACAGAGTCGGAGGTGTATGCTCCAGAAGCAATCAGCTTTCTAAGTCTGCGGACTGATCCAACGCTCCACCAGTCGAAGATGGTGGTTCTTCCGTCGCATCCGCTGAATCCCTCTTCATCCATCCCTTTCTCCCCTACTTCCTCACCGAAATAAATCATAAACGGAGCTGTATTCAGGAAAAGAGATACATATAAAGGAGCGAAGGTCTTATGTGCATCTGTGCCGAAGAAATCTGAAGCGAATCTCTGTTCATCGTGGTTTTCAAGGAAATTCAGCATATATGGCTGAAGATCTCCCAGGAACTGCCAGTTTCGAGTAATGCCTGTAGCTGACTGCCATAGCTCTACAGGCATACCATTGTCATTGACACTCTTCTCCACCACAGTTCTTAGTGTATCGTATAGGCCGGACTTGTCATAAAGGAAATCAAAGCCGATATTTCTGATATATTCGGCATAAAGTTCCTTTTTATATACTTCAGCGATGAAAATCAAGGTCGGATACTTCTTTTTCGCTGTTGAAATCAGCCATTTGAAGAATTCCGGAGGTACGAGTTCCACCATATCGCATCGGAATCCGTCCACTCCTTTTCCTGCCCAGAAGTCAATGATGTCCCACATCTTGTCCCAAGTGGCTGTATGGCTGTCCCCATAATTGATTTTTACGGTTTCGTACCAGTCATTGACACCTGGTGTCGGGCTGTAGCAGTTATTGCCGGTGGCCATTGCTGGAGTCTCGACATATGCTTCCATTCCTTCCGGAACTGGTGTCGGCAGGGTAAGACTTTGTCCTGGATAGTAAAAGAAATCGTTCTCGGATTTCCAATGCACTGTCTTGTCGTCGTCTTCTCCGAGTATCGGATGAGCGGGAGTAAAGTTTATTTTTCCGTAATCTCTCGATACGTGATTAGGAACAAAGTCAATTATAACCTTTAGTCCGACCTCGTGACTTCTCTTAATCAAAGACTCGAATTCGGACATCCTATCTTCAGGATTATCAGCAAGATACGCATTGACATCGTAGTAGTCGCATATTGCGTATGGTGAACCCGCTTTACCTTTTACGAACTGCGGGTGAGATGGTGTACAACCATCTTCACAAGCTTGTGTCGAGTGTCTGAGTACTCCTGTAAACCAAACGTGGCTGCAGCCGAGCCATTTGAGGTAATCAAGTGTCGCAGTGTCAATGTCTGAAAATTTTCCTGTGCCGTTTTCTGCAAGAGTTCCGTTCTTTTTCGGTTTGAGTTTATTGTTGCCCCATAGACGAGGGAGCATCTGATATATTATAGGTTTCTGCATAGTTCTGAAAATTTCGCGCGCAAAGGTATAACAAAATAAATGCCTTGCAAAAAGTTTTTCAGCTCATTGCATCATTCTTTTGAGGTCTGTTTATCCTAGGATCAGAATAAGATTTTGAGAAGCTTTCCGTCATTCTGAATCTTGTAAAGTGCCTGGTTTGTAGAAGGAGATTTCAGTCCGCCGAGCGCCTCGATATAAGGACCGAGCTTTATATAATCCAGACATTTTATATCAAAACCCCCTGGAATGGCTTCGCGGCCGGAATACCAGGCAGTCTTCAGATGAGGGTATTCTTCCCGGATCCAAAGGGAAAGACGCTGGATTTCTGCCGGGTCAGCGTCACCTCCCATAAAACAGAAGCAGGTAATGGCGGCAGAATACTGTCCGATTATGTCGGATAAGAGTTCTGTCGTCATTTCCTTGCCTTCATTTTCCCACAGCCAAGGACTGTGGCATCCAGGACATCTGTTCGGACATCCGGAAATATTGACTGCCAGGCTGATCTCGTTAGGGATCTCCTGGCAGACAATGTCATAACTGCAGCACTTTAGCATAGATGCTTTCCTTCGTCACGATGGTAGTGGCGTCTTGCTGCTTCTTCCTGGCGGGCCATCGAGAAGTTGCTGACACGCTTCATATATCCGATGATACGGGTCAGGTAGTCGATGTCTCCGCTGTGGCACTGAGGACATTCCTTGAGGTAGTGCTTGCTGATGTGGCCGCACTTGTTGCATATTGTGTTAGGAATGTTGAATGTAAAGTAGTTACATCCTTCCTGGGCAGCCACGCGAAGAAGCTGGCTGTACTGTGCCTTTGTAAGATGTTCTTCAAGGTTAAGGTGAAGGGCTGAGCCTCCGGTAAGATGTTCTATGTATTTACGACCGTGGAGTCGCATCTTGTCTATGATGTTCAGTGACTTATCCTCGACGATGTAGAAATAGCTGTTGTAACAGTCGCGAGGCACTGCATATCCGTCTTCCCTATCCCACTTTGCGTGTTTCACACCTACATTCTCAGCAGGAATCATCTCACAGTTGAAAAGGGTGGTCTTCGAGCGGTATTTCGTGTTGTATTCCTCTATGAGGCCGAGCGTATCCTGTACGAACTTGACGTATTCAGGATTGTCATTGATCTCGATTCCAAGGAACTCTGCGGCTTCGACAAGTCCGTTGATTCCCACTGTAAGGTACTGGCGGCCGATATTGATGAATCCGGCATCGAAGAGCGGAAGCATTCCCTGTTCTTTCAGTGCCTTGAGATTTTCGTCGTAAGCAAGCTGTACCTTATGTACAAGATCCACTACCTCAGCGAGATATGTAATATAGTCGCGGCCGTTCTTCACGGCATACTGAATGCATCGGTTAAGGTTGATCGTGAGAACGCTCTTTGATCCAGTAGAGACTCCGCCGGCACCAAGAGTGTAGCTGAAACCATTGTCCTGAATCTCGTTGCGCAGACGGCAGCAGGAAGCAAGAGAATCGGCATTGTCACTCATATATGTGAAGAATGAATGTCCCTCAGAGTACATCTCAGCTGTAAAATCACCCCATTCCTTGTCTTTTACCTCGTTGTTCTCGGTCAGAAGAGCCATTGTCTCCACAGGGAAAGTGAGAGGGGTCTTGAGACGTTCGGCATTGAACCATTTCATAAACCTCTTCTGAAGCCAGGACAGACCGTCCCAGTCAGGTTTTGAGCCGTCCGGGAAGCGGAATTCTCCGAATATGCTTTCAAAATAGTTCTTGTCGTAATAGGAAATATTCCAGAATACAGCCTGAAAGTTACGTGCACCTGTAGGCTGGTTTATCGAATATACGATCTGCTCGAAGCAGTCTGTGATAATCTTGTCAACGGAACGCTGCTTGGTGGAGTTATCCGCCTGACGGTCAGGGTTCTTCCAATAATCAAGTCCGTATTCCTTACCGATGAAATAGTTCATATACATAAGGAACTCAGGAGTCGCGCAGGCACCGCTGAGCATACTTGAAACCATAAAGACCAGGTTGATGAATCCACCGCAGAAGGACTTGAGGTTTGTCGGACCGATAGAGTTTCCACCTATAGGCTTTGTACCTTCGAGCAGCCAAGGATACATAGTGATGCTGGCGCAATAATTTGCCAGTGAAGTCTCGTCATTCTTGTAGATATGGTGGTTCTTGAGCAAGCGTATATATTTGTCTGACAATTCCTTGCCATACATTTTCTTCATTCTGTCAGTCAGGATGCGACGATTCAGTCTGATGAAGTTCTTCTTTGGAAGCTCACCGATGAGCGTAGCGAGATTCTTCTTCTCGATATTGGCATTGGCGTCATATTTACTTCCTGTAGCTGCGTTTTCTGCCTGGCAGTACTGGATCAGGAAATCAAGATGGTCGCGCACTTCTCTGTCTTCCGTATGTCTCTGACGGTAAAGCATATAAGCTTTGGCTACAGTAAAATACTGTTCAGCCATAAGGCCGATCTCTACCTGATTCTGAATCTCTTCCACGTGCATTCCGTCAGTGATACGTACGTGTGAAAGGATATTTACAAGGTCTTCTTCTGTAGCGAATGCACCGACAGAAAGAAAGGCCTTACGGATGGCGTTCTTGATCTTTTCTACAGAAAAGGCCTTACGTTTGCCGTCTCTCTTGATGATTGTGATTTCTGCGCTGCTCATATCGGTTCAATTAAAATGTTATTACCTGCGGAACCGCTAAGGTACTTGATATTATTATATTGGAATGATACTTCCTGTTCTATTTATCAACAGATTTTTTAACAAATGCACTGCACGTATTTCAGATGGCGATTACAGGGGATATATCCTGCTGTTTTTTATAGCATAAAGTGAAAAAAACGATTAAATAAGGTGATTTATCAAAACTTTATTTTATTTTTGTACCGATAAAGGGTATTGTTGTCCTACGGGAAATGACCTGTCCCTTTTAAACATAAATCAAGCTCTTATGTATTTTACTGTTTATTAGATTAATGAAGAAACTATTTGTCTTTTTGGGGGTTGTCTTTTTGACAATCGGCTCTGCGGTCAGAGCACAGGAAGCCGACAGTACTGTGCCATTGCAGAAGTCATCCTGGGGGGATGCGAACAATTCTGGAATAACTGATTATATCCCGGACATATCGCTGGATATGAGAGGCGGTTTCAATCAGGATTTCGGAGGCAGTACCGGCCAATTCTACGGCGACGGTCTGTATCTCGATATAAACGGTAACATAAGTCCACATTTTTCATATAGTCTTAATCAAAGACTTGCCTCCTCATATTATGAGGATAATTCCGGTTTTAATGGAACAAACTGGCTCACAATTACTTACGAGAACGATTATTTCGGAGTGACTTTCGGTAAGGATGCTGTCTTTGTAGGAAGTTTCGAATATGATGCATATGACCTGGATGCGTATTCGGATATGAATTCAGGCTTCTATAATAGTTTTGAATGCTGGCAGTGGGGTGTTTCTGGAGCCTGGTATCCTGCTGATGATCAGGAGGTTCTTCTTCAGATTTCCAATTCTCCATATGCTTTCGGCGAAGCCGGAATGTTCGGATATGCTCTCGGATGGAGGGGTACCTGGGATTTCTATGAATCATATTGGACAGCCAATCTATGGCAGTATTCATCCGAGAATTATGCAAAGTCGTTGAATCTGGGAAATAGATTCACATTCGGCAATTTCTGTGTAGAGATGGATCTGATGGGCAGATTCGGAGAAATTGACGTGCCTTTAGCCGGATTCTCCGGCAGTCTCGCCCCGTCATATGAAATTTCGGATTGGGGACGCGCATTTGCAAAGTTCGGTGCGGAAACCTTCGAAAAAGAGCCTTATATTTATTATGGAGCCGGTTTCGAATATTTTCCGCTCAAGGATACCAAAGATGTAAGACTGCACGCTACCTGGGCCTCCAACTCCTTTGGAGATCATTTTATAAATATAGGAGTGACCTGGAAGTTCGATATTACATCCGCAGCCAAGTATCTTTTCAGCCGTTTGGCTTGCTAACCTCTTAAACCCTATTGAAATGAACAACAACGAATATATAATCGAGATAAAGAATATCTCGAAAAGTTTTGGAGACAAATGCATCCTTGATGATGTCAGCATAAATGTAAAGAAAGGTGAATTTGTGACGATTCTCGGTCCTTCAGGCTGTGGCAAGACTACCCTGCTCCGCCTCCTGGCCGGTTTCGGCAAAGCTGATAAAGGAGAAATCCGCATCAATGGTGAGGATATAACCAATATACCTCCGCACCTTCGTCCAGTGAACACTGTATTCCAGCGTTATGCACTCTTCCCGCATCTGGATGTATATGAGAATATTGCATTCGGACTTAAGCTTCAGAAAGTTCCAGCTGAAGAAATAGACAAGATCGTCCTGAAGGTTCTGAAGATGGTAAGTATGACCGACTATGAAGACAGGGATGTGGAGTCTTTGTCAGGAGGCCAGCAGCAGCGTGTGGCCATAGCCAGAGCGATTGCGAACCAGCCGAAGGTGCTTCTGCTTGACGAACCACTTGCAGCCCTTGACCTTAAGATGCGCAAGGATATGCAGATCGAGCTTAAGGAAATGCACAAGAAACTGGGAATCACTTTCGTATATGTGACCCACGATCAGGAGGAAGCCTTGACTCTGTCAGACACCATAATCGTTATGAACGAGGGTAAGATCCAGCAGATCGGTACTCCTACAGATATTTATAATGAACCTCAGAATTCTTTTGTTGCTGATTTCATCGGTGAGTCCAACATTCTCAATGGAAAAATGATCAAAGACAAGCTTGTGGAATTTGTCGGACATCAGTTCGATTGCGTGGATGAAGGATTCGGTGAAGATACGGAGGTGGATGTCGTTGTCCGTCCGGAAGACATCTATATTATGAACAGGCTCGATGGTGCGCAGTTTACCGGTAAAGTGAAATCCTGTACATTCAAGGGCGTGCATTATGAGATGTTCGTCGACTCGGACAATGGATACGAGCTTATGGTCCAGGACTACAATGCTTTCGAACCGGGCTCTGAAGTGGGCCTTCTTATCAGACCTGCTGACATACAGGTAATGCATAAGGAAAGAATCTGCAATACATTCGAAGGTGAGGTCGTTGACGCGACTCACGTCAAATTTATGGATGAGACCTTTGAATGTGAGGAGATTACAGCATTCGAAGCCGGGGCTAAGGTCAAGGTTCAGGTGGCCTTCTCCAAGGTGGACCTCATCGACCATCCTGAAGAAGGAACACTTTCAGGACTTGTACATTTCCTCATTTACAAAGGAGACCATTATCATTTGACCATCCTTACTGATGATGGCTATCATATCTGGGTGGATACCGATGATATCTGGGATAAGGGTGACCTTGTAGGTATTAACATTGCTCCTAAGGACATTAAGATCGTGAAGGCTGATGAATAAGAGATCAAGCTGGGCACTGCCCTACGCGATATTCCTGATATTGTTTGTCGCGCTGCCTCTGATCCTGATCATTCTTTATGCATTCCAGGACGGTTCCGGCAATTTTACTTTTGCGAACTTCACGAAGTTCTTTACCGATGCAGATGCAATCGGCACATTTGCTCTGTCTCTTGAAGTGGCGATTGAAAACACCGCCATCTGCATTCTGCTCGGATATCCCGCTGCGTGGATTCTTGCCAATAAGAAATACAATCGCAGTGCGGTGACCATCGTGCTTTTCATTATGCCGATGTGGATAAATGCGCTTATGAGGACACTGGCTACGGCCGAACTCTTCCATATGCTGGGCATACAGCTTGGAAAAGGGACTCTTCTGGTGGGTATGGTATATGATTATCTTCCGTTTATGATATATCCTATCTATAACATACTCAATAAGATGGATAAATCGTATATGGAAGCGGCCGCAGATCTTGGAGCGACTCCTTGGCAGGTATTCTGGAAGGTTCAGGTTCCTCTTTCTATGCCTGGTGTGATAAGTGGAGTGATGATGGTGTTTATGCCGACTGTCAGCACTTTCGCGATTTCGGAATTCCTAACCAATAACAAGATCAAGCTCTTCGGTACCATCATCCAGGAGAACATCAATTCATCAATGTGGAATTATGGTGCTGCACTTTCACTTGTTATGCTCGTGATCATCGGTATGACAAGCCTGCTGCAGGATAACAAGAAAGAAGTCAGCGGAGGGACTGTATAGTTATGAAGAAATTCTTTGCACAATGTTATATCTGGCTGCTGCTCATAATCCTTTATGCGCCGATCGTTTTCATCGTAGTGTTCTCTTTCACAGAGAGCAAGGTTCTTGGTAACTGGACCGGTTTTTCGACCAGACTTTATTCGAATCTCTTTACTGGCGATATGCAGGGTACAGGTTCCTTGATGCTTGCGATCGAGAATACTTTGATAATAGCATTGATAGCTGCTGTAGTTTCTACATTGCTTGGTACTGTAGCCGCTATCGGAATACACAATATGAGAGGAAAGACCAAGCAGGCAATCACCCTTTTGAACAATATCCCTATGCTGAATCCGGATATCATCACGGGTGTATCCCTCTTCCTGCTCTTTGTCTTTCTACATATAAGTCAGGGTTATCTGACAGTTGTTCTGGCTCATATTACATTCTGTACACCTTATGTGGTACTGAATGTGCTTCCAAAGCTGACCCAGATGAATCCGAATGTATATGAAGCGGCACTTGACCTTGGAGCGACTCCTTTTCAGGCATTGAGAAAAGTATTGATTCCGCTTCTGAAGCCTGGTATGATATCAGGTTTCATTATGGCATTCACGATGTCATTGGATGATTTCGCCGTCACTTTCTTCACAAGAGGAACAATCGGACTCGACACGCTTTCTACCTATATATATACAGATGCAAGAAAAGGCGGTCTGACACCTGAACTCAGGCCATTGATCACATTACTTTTCGTAGGCATCCTGATTCTTCTTATAGTCATCAATATCAGGCAGATGCGCAATTCTAACATTGAAGAGAAATAAAATGAAGAAATTCCTTTTTGCGACCTTGACGGCTCTTTTGCTTTGGGGCTGTTCGGAGGACAGAAACAATATATTGAAAGTCTATAACTGGGCTGACTATATCGATGAGGAACTTATAGGTGAGTTCGAACAGTGGTATGAAGAACAGACCGGTGAGAAGGTGGAAGTAGTCTATCAGACCTTTGATATCAATGAGACAATGCTTTCAAAGATCGAGCTCGGTCACGAGGATTACGATGTGGCCTGTCCTTCCGATTATATCATCGAGCGTATGCTTCGGAATAACCTGCTCCTGCCGATAAACAGAGATTTCGGTGATACTCCGGATTATATCGGCAATGTTTCACCATATATTCAGGATGAGGTCTTCAGTAAGATAGAAGGTGGCGGCAGGAATGCAAATGATTATGCTGTAGGATATATGTGGGGAACCACAGGCCTGCTATATAATCCTAAATATGTCAGTGACGAGGATGTCAAGACCTGGGAGGTGCTTCGTAATCCCGAATTTGCCGGCAAGATACTGATCAAGGATGCTTTCAGGGATGTTTACACTTCCCTGCTCATATCATTCTATATGGACAAGATCGAGTCTGGGCAGATGGAGTTGCAGACTATCGGATTCGATGCTTCGGCAGAGTCTATTGCAATGGTAGAAGAATATCTTAACTCATTCAAGGACAATGTTGCAGGATGGGAAGCTGATTTCGGAAAGGATCAGATGACTAAAGAACTCGCCTGGCTTAACCTGTCCTGGAGCGGTGATGCTCAGTGGGCTATAGATGAAGCTGCCGAGATCGGACTGGAACTGAAGTATGCTATACCGGAAACCGGAAGTTCGGTGTGGTTCGATGGATGGGTAATACCAAAATATGCGAAGAATATAAAAGCGGCCAGCTATTTCATCAATTATATGTGTATGCCCGAGAATGCTGTCAGGAATATGGATGTCAGCGGATATGTGAGTACAATCGGTGGAATGGAAATCCTCGAGGCAATGTCAGATCCTGAGTCTTTCGACCCTATAGATGTTACATATTTCTTCGGAGAAGAGGCAGACAGCGTGTGTGTCAATCCTGTGATGTATCCAGATAAAAGGATAATGTCGCGATGCGGTATGATGCACGACAGTGGAACAGAAGAACTGCTGAAGATGTGGTCACGTGTAAAGGGCGACAGTGCTTCAGTCTGGACATATATTCTTATATGTATTGTATTCCTTTCTTTGATTGCTGCACTGATTGTCAAGTATGCCAAGAAGCGTTACAGAAGAAGGCGTTATGCTATGAAGCGTCGTAAAAGAGCATAAACAGAAACGGTGTGATTGCCAATGACAATCACACCGTTTCTGTTTATATTGATGCATCTTATTTTGCATCCATAGCCTGGCAGGCTGTGATAGCTACCATCTTGTAGATGTCATCGACAGAACAGCCACGGCTGAGGTCGTTTACAGGACGTGCGATACCCTGGAGAATAGGACCGATAGCATCTGCACCACCAAGTCTCTGTACGAGTTTGTAAGCGATGTTACCTACCTCGAGGCAAGGGAATACAAGTACATTTGCGTGACCTGCGATCTCTGAACCCGGAGCCTTCTTCTGACCTACTGAAGGAACGAGGGCGGCATCTGCCTGAAGTTCGCCTTCCACCTTGAGGGCCGGATCAAGCTCTCTTGCAAGCTTAGTTGCCTCGATGACCTTGTCCACTACCTCGTGCTTTGCAGAACCCATTGTCGAGAATGAAAGCATTGCAACTCTTGGATCTGCGAATCCTGCTACACTCTTTGCTGTCTGAGCTGTACAAACTGCGATCTGAGCAAGCTGAGAAGCATCCGGCATAGGAGTTACAGCCACATCACCCACTACGAGTACGCCGTTCTCACCGTACTGAGGAGTCTGAGTGATCATAAGCATTGCACCGCTGACGCAAGTGATACCAGGAGCACATTTGATAATCTGAAGTGCCGGGCGAAGGGTCTCGCCTGTAGTAGAGAGAGCACCGCTGATCTGTCCGTCCGCATCTCCGCTCTTGATGATGAGACATCCGAAGTAAAGCGGGTCAAGAACCTGCTGGGCAGCCTTTTCAGGAGTCATACCCTTGTTCTTGCGGAGTTCGTAGAGAAGGTTTGCATATTCTGCAGTCTTCTCGCTTGTCGCAGGGTCGATGATTGTTGCTTTACCGATGTTCTTAAGACCAAGCTTCTCTGCGAGAGCGAAGATCTCATCAGGATTACCGATAAGGATGATGTCTGCAATCTCGTCTGCGAGGGCCATATCGGCTGCGGTGAGAGTACGCTCCTCGAGGGATTCCGGGAGCACGATGCGCTGCTTGTTTGATTTCGCGCGCGCAATTATACTTTCAATAAGTGTCATAATATCATTATTTAAGTTAATACTCTAAGAACATATCCTGCAAATCTAACAATTTCTCTGCAAATCCGGAAGAAAATACCTATAAAAACGGATTCAACTTGTATAGATTGCCGAAAGTTTATATCTTTGAAAATAGAAGAAAATCAAAAACATATATGAAGAAAGTAGCTTTAAAACAAGTACATTATGAAGGAATCACAATGCAGGTTCCTGAAATCTGGGGAGTTGAGACAGAGACCTATCTCGAAGAAGACGGCAGCAAGTCCTACACCCTGAGTGTGAATGCAAAGGGAAGAGATGTAAGGAGCATCGACATCAGCTGGGGTGTTATTCCGGAAGGTTCAGATGCCTATCTTGAGGCTTGCAGGGCATATGAGGATGTAATGAGTGAGGAAGATCTGGCGGCCAATGACGAACCGATCCTTTCATTCGAATTCAAATCTCACGTCGCGTATGGTTTCAATGTATGGACTGACGATGGCCTTCCTTGCTTCTTTTTCTGTATCGATATTCCGTCGAAAGGAAAGAACAATCTCCTGACTGTTCTCGTAAGTGCTGCCAATGACGACGAACTCCAGAGCCTCATTGACTTTACGGAAGAATATCTCAATGTAGAATAAATTCAAATACTTATTATGATGAAAAAATTTCTTACAGCAATTGCGTGTCTTGGTCTTGCGGCCTGCGCGACAAACACAACCACACAGCTTGTGGACCGTATGACGCACGATCCTAATGCTACCAACACGGAAATCATTCTCCATACCTGGAGCTGGAACTTCCCTACTATCGCCGAGAATATGAAGCTGATCGCTGAGTCCGGTTACACTATGCTTCAGACATCTCCTGTAAATGCCTGCTTCAGTCCTGAAGGAGCTAATATAAAGATTCTCGATGCTAAAGAAGGTAACTGGTATCATTATTATCAGCCGACAGACTGGACAATCGGTAACAATATCCTTGGAACAGAAGCAGAAATGAAGGCTATGCTTGATTCTGCAAAGAAATATGACATCCGTGTTCTTGTGGATGTTCTTCCGAACCACACTGCGTTTGATATTGACCTTGTGAGTGATGAATTCTACGCTGCTGTCGGTGGCAGAGATAAAATGTTCCACACCAACGGACTTAAAGGCATAAGAGATTATAGTGACCGTACACAGTGCACTCATCAGGGAGTCGGTGGTCTTCCTGACGTAAATACAGAAAACCCACATTTCCAGAAGTATTATATGCAGTTCGTGAACAAGCTCATAGAAATGGGAGTGCGCGGATTCCGTTACGATACAGCGAAGCATATCGGTGTCCACTCTGACCCTCTTGATACAGAGGCTGGTGTTACCGAAAACGATTTCTGGGACGTAGCTACCGGTCGCAAGGAAGTTCTTGGCGTGTCATTGTGCATTCCTTATGACAGTCTCTTCGTATATGGAGAAGTTCTTCAGGGTGGTGGAGTACCTGAGGCAGAGTATGCAGGATATTTCGGACAGACCGCTTCAAGCTATGGCCACGTACTTTGCAAAGTGATTGAAAATCACAGTGCTAAAGACATTGATATCGTATCTTGGTATCATAGCGCTGCCCCTGAATATCTTACCACTTGGGTAGAGAGCCACGATACATACTGTAATGCAAATGAGACTGCAGATCTTACAGACTCTCAGATCCGCACAGCCTGGGTTCTCCTTACAGCACGTCAGAACGGTACTCCTCTTTTCTACAGCCGTCCTATGAACTCTACAAGAGACAATTATTATGGAGACAACCTTCTTGGAGCTCGTGGAAATGATGAGTTCTTCCATCCTGAAGTGGTGGCTGTCAATAAGTTCCGTCAGGCAATGAATGGTCAGATAGAAGACATCCGCATATCTGAAGACGGTGAGACAGTCGTTGTCAACAGAGGTGACAAGGGTGCGGCAGTAATCAATTTCGCTCTTGAGTCCAATACTGTGGAGCTCCCTACAGCACTTCCGGATGGTGAATACCGTGATGCAGTTTACGGTAATGTGTTCACTGTCAATAATGGAGTTCTTCAGGGAACAGCTGCTCCGGAGACAACATATATCATTGTAAAGTAAACACACTGACTAATAGCCAATTCCTATGAAAAAGATCACCCTGATGTTTATAGTGGCCGCTATTGTAGCTGCCTGTACATCACAGCCACCTCAGAGTGCTTGGGTAAAGGTAGAAGGAAACAAGTTCATTGATCCGCAGGGCAATGAAATCGTATTCAGAGGCCTCTGCTTTTCTGATCCTGTCAAGCTTGTCTCAGAGGGACAATGGAACGAGAAGTATTTTGCTGAAGCAGCGGATTGGGGCGCCAATATCGTAAGGTTTGCCGTACATCCGGCCTATCTGAACAGTATGGGATGGGACGCTACATTCGAAGCTATGGACAAGGGTATCGAATGGGCTAAAAAGCACGGATTGTACGTCATAATGGACTGGCACTCAATCGGTAATCTGAAGGATGCAAAGTTTACTAACGAGATCTACAATACCGATCTGGACGAGACTTTCAAGTTCTGTCGTACCGTTGCCCGGAGATATGCTGACGAGCCTGCTGTTGCATTGTATGAGGTCTATAATGAGCCTACTGTCACTGCGCCTGACACAGGAGAATGTACTTGGGAAGAATGGAAAGGCATTCAGGAGCAGATCATAGATACAATACGCGTATATAATCCTAATGCAGTATGTCTTTGTGCCGGATTCAATTGGGCATATGACCTGACTCCAGTGGCTGTGGCTCCTATCGAGCGTCCTAATGTAGCCTACGTTTCGCATCCATATCCGATGAAACGTGACCAGCCTTGGGAAGAACAGTGGGAGGCAGATTTCGGTTTTGTGGCCGATACTTATCCAGTAGTCTGTACGGAAATCGGCTTCTGCCTTGAGAATGAGAAAGGAGCACATATTCCTGTAATTTCAACAGATGAATACGGGCACCATATTACCGAGTATTTCGAGAAGAAAGGAATTTCATTCACAGTATGGTGTTTTGATAAAGACTGGTCCCCTACTTTGATTACGGACTGGAATTTCACTCCTTCAACACAGGGACGTTTCTTCAAGGAATATCTACAGAATAAAGCCGCAGAATAGTCAGGCCGTTGGAATTTTCATAGATTTTTGTATATTTGCTTTCCCCGCAGTTACCCTGCGGGGAAATTTTGCTAAACCTGACCTGATATGAAAAAGACTCATCCTAGAGAACACTCTCTGTTTCTGAAGGCATTCCGTGCTTATCTCCAGTTTGTGAACTCCGGACTGTATTTCAAGAAGGAACACGTTCTGGGACTTGAGAATGTACCAGTCAATGGTACGCCTACTGTCATTGTATCCAACCATCAGAATTGTCTGAATGACCCTCTCTGCGTATGTCTGCAATTGACAGACAGAAGGATGAATTTCCTTGCAAGGGCCAATGTCTTCAATAATCCGATATTCAATAAGGTGCTGCGTGCAATGGGACTTCTCCCTGCATATCGTATGGGTTATGAGGGACTTGCACACGTCCGTAAAAATTCTGAAACCTTCGAAGATGCAGGAAATGCTCTTATGGATGGAGAGACAGTAATGTTGTATCCGGAAGGAGGACATCAGGATAAAAGATGGCTTGGTGCCTTCAAGTTAGGATATCTGCGAATAGCCTTTGCTGCTGCAGAAAAGATGAATTTCGAGGAGGATGTGATGATTCTCCCATCCTGTAATCATTACTCCAATTATTTCCACGCCAGAACTGAGATGCTCATAAGATTCGGTAAGCCGATATCACTAAAGCCTTATTATGAGCGCTACCAGCAGGAACCTCGCGCAACAATGATGGAAGTCAATTCGTTGGTACACAGTCAGATCAAAGAAATGATGCTCCATATTGACGATATGGAACATTATGATCAGATCGACTGGCTGCGTGAAAACGAGTATGGTAAGAAGTATGCGAGGGAGCACGGATATAAGAAGAATTACCTCCCATCGCGTCTCCTTTCCGATCAGTGCCTTGTAAACGATCTTCAGACTGCTTACCTCAAGAATCCGGATGAAATGGAGAGCGTTTATGCTGATACAGCAAGACTTATCGAAGGCATCAAGGCACTCAATATCAGAGACTGGCTTTTCCGTCATAATCCGCATCTGGAGGCTGCTCTGCTCCGCGGGCTTGGACTTTTGTTATTGCTTCCGCTCTTTATCGTATCTATCATTCCGACAGCACTGCTGTTCATAGTCCCGGAAATCTTCCTGAAGAAGCTCATTAAGGATCAGATGTTCATCAGTACCTTCAGGGTTGCTGTCAGTGCTTTGGTCACAGTACCTGTCTGTCTTATTATACCTGTAGTGCTTCTGTGGGTCTTTATCGGATTCTGGTGGGCATTGGGGTATTTCATTGCATTCCCGATGATGTTCCTGCTTGCCTGGAACTATATGAAACTCTTTATGAAGTTCATCGGTACCTGCAATTTCATCGCACCTAAGAACAGAAAGAAGATACGTGAGCTCCGTAAACTCCGTATAAGCATCTTCCGTCGTTTGGATGATCTGATCAGATAAACTCAGATCAGTCCCAACAATTCGCGGACATTTTCCATCGGTTCGAAATCACTATCATCAGGACACCCGGCATCAAGAAGCTCGTGATATAATCCATTAGCCCATTTGATGCCGAGTTCCTTGTAACCTGACTCCATATAGCACCTTGCAATATAATATTTGCTGTTATAAAGCATTTCAATCCAAGAGTTAAGTATTGATTGCGGAGCATTTTGCATATATTTTCTCAGTACTTTAAGTTCTATATCAAAATGATCCAAAGCTTCATCATAGCGTTTTAAATAGAGATAACATCGTCCAGTTGTTTCCAGTGCTACCAAATAGCTGGATACCATAGTAAGCTGTTTCGGATCTCCATCGAGAATCTCCTTGATTCCATCACGATATTCCATCAGTGGCTGTAGTGCCTCCTCGTACCTGCATATATTGAATAGACATTTTCCAAGTGAATGATTGGCAAATAGAAAACGCTTTCTGATTGCGATAGAGTTCGGGTACAGATTCTGTGCATATGCGCAGTAGCTAAGCCCTTTGATGTTAGTTTCAACTGCTTTTTCTGTTTCTCCTATATTCAAATAGAACTCACTTGCTAAAGCATAACCAAGAGCACAGTCATCATAGTAATATTCATTCTGCCGGGATTTGGCTATGGAACTATACAAGCATAGGCAATCGTGCTGCATACGCATAGCGAATGCTTTATATTCCTTGACCATTAGTTTGCAAAGAAACTCCATAAAACGCAGTAATGCATTGTATTTAAAGAAGTACGATTGATCTCTGTTATCGATATTTACTTCCCAGTCGGAATCATCTTCCGGAAGAACTTCATCATATCTTCTCATAGCATCCGGCAATTCTGACTTCCAGAATGAATATTCCTGATGATATACTGGACAAGAAAGCGAAGCATACATATCACCTAAAGAATGCAGGAGTTCATCCAGCCAGTCCTCTGCCCATCTGTCATTACGGAATTCAGTTGAAAACAATTCTTCGACATATGGAATATCATTTTTTGAAGACTGAGTATAAAGATCATTTATAATCTCTGCATATCTTAATGAAATGTCATCACTGTTCCCCTTATTATCTTCTGTGATTCTCTTTGATTTCTCTTTATAATATAAAGACATTTCTTCATTATACTCATTCTTAAAAATGTCAGCCATTCTTACATATATCATACTAAGGAAGAATGTCGTAGCCTCCCTTTCATCGATAGCTCGTTCCAGTATCTGTTCATAAAAGTGATATAATTGTTTCAGAAGTTGATTCATACCTTGTTTATACAACTGGTTTCCTAAAGTAAATAGGATTCTCTCTGCTGTATGGTAATCATAAAACAGTTTCTTAGTGTCATTCACAGATACTGTTGAATCAGAACAATGCCTGAGATCATTGAGTTCATTATTAAGATTATCTACCGCCTTGTTCTTTTTATTGACATATTCTGTAAGCTCCGTAAGGTAGTCCGGATTTTTTCTCAGGTAGTTTACCAGAATATCTGTTGCACTTTGTATGTTTTGCGCAAGACGGCAATTGAATGTATAATAATGCACGGCATCAATGTACTGATCCTGTGCATAGATTGCATACAGCATACCCATTTTCTCACGCAAAGGATCTGTTTCAGGCAAATGTTGGCAGTGCGATAACAACCTTCTATAGATTTCACGTTTCTGCGCGTCGTACTTTTTCTTTAATGTATTGACGAAGAGGTTATGTCCCAGCTGCCATTGGCTTTCCTGTCCCAAGGACAGGTATGGCCTGATCCATCGATGAAGCAACGCAAAGTCCAGATGAGACCATCTCTCTCCCATCAATTTCTCAAGATCCTGTTCTCTGAGTCCATACTCCGAAAAAGCAAGCAACTGAAGGACTTCTGCTGAGAATGCACGGCCGATATATGTCTCACATTTATTGATGAAATACAGCAATGCTTCACCTGGCTGAGTCGGGACCTGATTTATAAGATCCTGCATATAATTGTGAATACGTTCTTCCTTATCACTTTCTGTGCGGCCGGCTATATTATGGAAGTCAGTAATATCCAGTGAGGTCAGTACGTGAACAATAAGTTTCAACCATAGAGGCGAAGCGTATGCATAATGTCCTTCATAATCTTTTATATCAAGGATTGTATGCACTACATTATTATGTAATTCCTTTCCGTTACTATTGATCTTTATGAATTGCAATGCTTCCTCCTTAGTAAATCCCGGCAAAGCGATCTTCCTATATTGCGGCAGGAAATCATCGGAATCTGCTATTTCAGAAAGCGTTGTCATAATCACACTGACATCCAGAGCATTCAGCCATTCAAGCGAATGCAGTAAAGAAGAATATTCAAAACGGTCGTAAGCATCTATAAGGAATACAAGCTGTTTATCAAATCTGGTCCGATATTCAGATACATACTTAAGCAGACGTGTCAGTATCTGCTGGTCATACGACATCGTTTCTTTCAGATGGTAAGTTGCAGTCCCGCCTTTACCTATCAAGCTTGTATAATCCCAGAAGTCTGTCGTTGAGAATCTATTGTCGTACTTTTTTTCGATTGTTTCATACTCTTTACCAAGCAGAACGGCTAATCTGTATGCAAATGACTCTATCAGATTTATCATTGAACCTGATTTTATGCTTGCGGCTGCCGAATAGAATATCACCTCATATTTACCGATACCTCTCAGCCTGTCGTACAATTGGCATAAGACTGTGCTCTTTCCTTGTCCTGAGGCCGCGTGAAGAAGGATTTTTCCTGACTCTTCCTGATCTAAAGATGTTTCAATCATCCTTATCTCCTGCTCCCGCACAATTGTATCACGTGAGGTACGCTCAATAAAGACATTCTGATAGTAATTTTCCCTTTCTATTTCATTTTTAAAACTCAGCTCTCGATTCAGATCCTTGGCAATGGCATTATGCAGACCTTGATAAAGCTGCTCGTAGAATGATTCTTTAGGTTTGAACCTCAGTTTATCCCACTCCCCTCCATAACTGATCAGATGGCTGCTTTTATTTTGGGATTCAAAATAAGAGATGATCCGTTTCTGGAAATTATCAATCTCTTGTTTGTGCTCCGTATCAATATAATTGTCTCTTATTTCTGATGGAATACTGGAATATACATTCTCATCTCTTTGGCAGATGAAACATTTATCAATCTCAAAATCCTTTTTGATCAAAGCATAATAGGTTTCCAATGCTGTTACACTTATGTCATCGTTGGAGAAGAATCTCTTGCACCGCTCCATATCATCTTTTAAGATGCAACTGTAAAGTAATTCATTATCAGGCGTCCAGCCATATCGTTTGCCGAACAACCCTATGAAATACGGATTGCAACGTTCTATTTCCGATATACATACTTTAAGAATCTTTTCATTTCTTTTAACAGTGTCCGCTACGTCAATTGTATTTATACCCCATCGCAGGTCTATGAAGTGGATGTCTGTATTCATTTCCGCGAAATCTTCGCGCAATTGGTTTAGAATGACATTGTTAATTATGTCACGCTCGACTTCCATATCGATGAATGTACTGCTTACGAAAATGCATATTACTTTTTTCTCAAATGAATCAGACATAGCTCTTGTCAATTAAATATGTAAATCCTATTCCGTATTTGTAACAAATCTTGGAATAATATCTGATATATCCAAATCATTCAGCTTAGGAAATGACTGTTTGTAGTGATAGATTTCTTAATCAATTATATTCTATATCTTTGCAACATTCAATAAACATCCGGTTTTCCCGGATTGCTTTCATCAAACATATCCGACGGCTGTCAAAGGCCATTGCGGGGGCATTGTATCCCGTCGTATCTGACACAGAAGTGTCAGATAGTTCTTTGACATATCGACAGCCGCATTGAATGCATTAATATTCAAACTTTAAAACATTTATGTTATGATGAAGAAGAAGTATCAGCCGGTAGCCTGGACCAGGAATGTGTGCGACAATGAGAATGCAAGACTATTTATGATTCCATCCCTGGACTGGGAAATGCAGGAATGCTATTTCGATGAAATCGCAAGATGCAGAATGGAAGCGGAGCGTCAATCCGGACATATCGATGCAGCCTTGGCCAGAAGATTCGTCAAGGTTTACGAGGAGAATGCACGTTTCTTCTTTCTTACAGGCAATTCCGGAGATGGAATAAGGTTTCTTTGTAAGGCAGCAATGCTTGCCGGTTCAAAGCTCGGATCTGAGTTCAGACGGCTTTGCGAAGAAACTATCAGAATGGCGAAGAAATATTCCAGGGAGGATATTCTTTGCGAAAAAGAAGTAAGAGAGATGCTGGAGCTCTATCGTTACGATTATAAAAAGCTGCAATAGACGAATTAACAATTATTTAACAATAGAACTATTGCGGTTTTCGGGAAAGTCCCTACCTTTGCACCCGTTATTAGTTTTAGTGTTATTAATTATGTGGTTACTGAGGCATCTCCGCGTGAGCGGCGAGGTCTCTTTTCTTTTTATATAGGTTCCGACTTCTATAAATCAAATCTTTTGACTATCTTTACAAGATATATTGAATAAATGATACTTTAAAACTATAATTATGAAAAAGATCAATCTGTTTCCAATTGCAATTCTTGCAGCAGCATTTGCTATCTCCTGCTCCAACCAGACAGAGACAAGACCTGAAGTGAAAAATGTCATTTATTTGATAGGTGACGGAATGGGTCTGGGAGCTGTTTCTTCACTGGTTCTTTCTGAAGATAATCCGACCGGATTCGAACAGGCACCTGTCATAGGACTTTCAGAGACCTGCTCAGCCAATAATTATGTTACAGACTCCCCTGCCGGAGGTACTGCATTGGCAACCGGTACACGTACCAATAACGGCTATCTCGGAGTGGATCCTGAAGGCAAGCAGTTGACAAGCATTCTCCGTAAGGCTCAGACTATGGGTATGAAAACAGGTATTGTGGTAAATACTACACTTACAGAGGCGACTCCAGCTGCTTTCTATGCCGGTGTAACCAGCAGAAAGATGACATATGATATCGCCAGCCAGTTTACTGAAAGCGGTGTGGACCTGGCGATCGGAGGAGGCCTTGATCATTTCATCAATCGTCCTGATTCTGTTGATCTTACAGCTACCCTGATCGAGAAAGGTTACGATGTATATCTTCATTGGGAAACCGTTCTTAATACTTCTTCTGATAAATTTGTGGGCATTCTTCCTTTGAGCGACCTGCACCGCAGAGAATCAGGTGACAAGACAGCGGGAGCTGCTGAGGGCCAGGAGGTCTGCCTTGCAGCACAGCTTGCTGCCAATACAGAAGCTGCTGAAGGAACTCATCTTTCAGAGCCGACCGTTTATCTGGAAAAAGCCACAGCAAAGGCATTGGAAGTACTTTCACGTAATAATAAGGATGGTTTCTTCCTTATGATCGAAAGTGCGATCATCGACGGATATGGTCATAATAACGATTCTGATGGAATGGTTGTGGAAATGAGAGAATTTGACTGTACTTTGCGCCAGCTTGTGAAGTATGTCGACCAGCATCCTGAAACACTTCTTGTGGTTACTGCAGATCACGAAACCGGTGGTACAGGAGTCGATTATAACAGCCTCGCCCCTAATGATCCGAAGCCGGTACGCCTCTTGTTCAGTACACACGGCCACACAGGTACCCTTGTTCCTATCTTTGCATACGGTGCTGGAGCAGATTCTTTCGCAGGTATTATGAAGAGCATTTTTCCTATTCTCTTCCATTGCAATCTTCATTCTGGAAAAGATTGAAGGAAAGACAATGAGGATAGTTCTTGGACTGATATTGATCCTTGTCAGTCTCTACTTCAGTTTCTTTAAGAACAAGCTCCAGAAGCTCATAAGACCTACGGCCGGATGGCAGTTGGGGGCCGGAACGGTCAGCGGTGTGATGGGTGGCCTTTTCGGAATGCAGGGACCGCCTGTAGTGTTGTACCTGGTCAATTCAGAACCTGACAAGAATCACTATATGGGGATGATACAGACGTATGCTGTACTGACCAATGTCATTATGCTTGCCGTACGTGCATATAACGGGTTTGTAACCCCAGCTGTCGGAAACGCTTATCTTTACTCACTGGGAGGACTCGCGGTCGGGGTACTGACCGGAAACTGGGCATTCGCCCGCATTCCTAACAAGTTGTTTACATATGTCGTATATGCCTATATCGGAGTCAGCGGACTGATTATATTTCTGATGGCATCTTATTCCTGAGAAAGTCTCCGAACTGTCTTATGTCAGTGAATCCAGCCTGCTGCTCGGGAAGGATGATTTCTCCGATAACAATCCTTGTACGTTTACCTTTCTTATTGAACACCTCAGCGGGAAGACGCAACAATCTTACCTTCCATCCTAAGAGTCCGAGAGTATAATAGAAGTTTGAATTCCTGTCGAGAAAGCGAACCGGTATAATCGGAACATTCATTTTCTTTATCAGTCTTATGACAGGCTCCTGCCATTCCCTGTCCCTGATGCAGCCCTCTTTCAGACTCAGGTCCGAAACTGCCCCTGATGGGAAAAGTCCCAGTGCCCCACCGCAGCGGATATGAGCCATCGCATCCTTTACACCCTGTATGCTATCTTTGGTGGGAGCAGTGCGTTTTTCTCCCGTAGGTGTGACAGAAATGAAATTATCCCCCATAGTCTCTATCCTCCCGAGAAATTTGTTTACCATCACCTTGAAGTCCGGCCTTAAATGTCCGAAAATATCTACCAGCATAACACCGTCTATATGTCCATACGGATGGTTACTGATGGTTATGAACGGCCCGTCTGGCAAATGATTCAGCACTTCCCTATTCAAGATTTCATATTTCACCCCAATATCACTAAGGACTGCTCCGGCAAAGTCCGGTCCTTTGATGGATGAATTTCGGTCATACAGATCATTTACTCTGTCAATGGACAGCCTCTTCATAAGCCAATTGCAGAAAGCATTTCCCCACTTTCCGCGGAACAATGGCGATTTCTTTTCCAGTTCATTCAATGTAAGAAGCGGCATAATTTATAAATATATCCCGGGATGATTCCAAAGATTATGCAAAATGCGTCAGTC
>JAGKTT010000072.1 GCA_021153285.1 Bacteroidia bacterium | reverse complement strand
CAAGAAGCAGACCGGTGGTCGTGGTAAGTTCGCTGATATCATCGTTGAGATCGGACCAGCTGATGAGGGCGTAACAGGCCTCCAGTTCATCGACGAGGTTAAGGGTGGTAACGTTCCTAAGGAATTCATCCCATCAGTTGAGAAGGGCTTCAAGTCAGCAATGGCAAACGGTGTTCTCGCAGGTTACGAGGTTCCATCACTCAAGGTTACTCTCAAGGATGGTTCATTCCACCCGGTTGACTCTGACCAGCTTTCATTCGAGCTCGCAGCCCGCTTGGCGTTCCGTCACGCTTGCCCTAAGGCTAAGCCGGTTCTCCTCGAGCCTATTATGAGCCTCGAAGTAGTTACTCCAGAGGACTATATGGGAGATATCGTAGGTGACCTCAACCGTCGTCGTGGACAGATCAACGCAATGGACTCAACTCTCGGAGCACGTATCGTTAAGGCATACGTTCCACTCGCAGAGCAGTTCGGATACGTTACTATCCTCCGTACCATCTCTTCAGGTCGTGCAACCAGCACAATGACATTTGACCACTATGCTGAGGTTCCAGCAGGACTCGCTAAGGAGGTTATCGAGAAGAGCGGTTACAAGGCCGATGATGACGAATAATTGTTTAACTGAATTCAACGAATTTTGATATGAGCCAGATAATTAGAATTAAACTCAAATCATTCGATCATATGCTTGTTGACAAGTCAGCAAAGAAGATCGTTGAGACAGTATCTGCTACAGGTGCTCGTGTGAACGGACCTATTCCGCTTCCAACTCACAAGAAGATCTTCACTGTCAACCGCTCGACTTTCGTAAACAAGAAGTCACGTGAGCAGTTCGAGCTCAACTCTTTCTGCCGCCTTCTTGATATTTACGATTCAACTCCAAAGACTGTAGACGCTCTTATGAAGCTCGAGCTTTCTTCAGGTCAAATTAGTTCTTTAATAAGTTTGGTCCCTTAGCTCAGTTGGTTAGTAGCACCTGACTCATAATCAGGGGGTCGCAGGATCATGCCCTGCAGGGACCACGAAAAGCACTTGCAATTATTGCAGGTGCTTTTTTTGTTTCTCATACTAAACTACCGATATATTTTCTTATTTTTACGAAAATTTCTTCCTGATACGCCAACGGAATAAACCCCAATCATTATGAAAAGAACAATATTTTACGCATCAGCTCTTATGCTTATGACAGCTTGTGGAGGCAATCAGCAGGAACTCGTCATCGGTGATCCTGTGTATGTAGGAGAAAAGACAGTGGTGGAGGTCAATGAGCCTGGCACACCAAACTGCCCTGCTTATGTAGTGGTTAACAATCCTGAAGTGGATCTTTCAGCCTTCCCGGTGGATGCAGAAGGCTTCCACGTGCTCTTCAACGGAAACGAGAAGATGCAGGGATGGAGAGGCTATGGAAAGGAGGGAATCCCTTCAAGGTGGATTGTCGAGGACGGAACCATCAAGTTCTGCGGTACAGGACTCGGAGAAGGCCAACTTGCAGAAGGTGGTGACCTGATCTTTGCTCATCAGTTCCAGAATTTTATTCTTGAACTCGAGTGGAAGGTTTCAAAGGGAGGAAACTCCGGTATCTTCTATCTTGCAAAGGAAGTTGCAACAAAGGCAGAAGATGGTACTCTCAGATATGAGCCTATCTATCTTTCATCTCCTGAGTATCAGGTTCTTGACAATGCCAATCACCCGGATGCAATGCTCGGAGTGGACGGTAACAGACAGTCAGCTTCACTTTATGATATGATTCCGGCAAAGCCGCAGAACCAGAAGCCTTTCGGTGAGTGGAACAAGGCAAGGATTATGGTTTACAAGGGTACAGTGGTTCACGCACAGAATGATGTGAACGTACTCGAATATCACCTCTGGACTCCGAAGTGGACAGAAATGCTCCAGAACAGCAAGTTCAGTGCAGAGGCTTGGCCGATCGGCTTCGAACTTTTGAATAATTGCGGTGGTGCCGAGCACAAAGGTTACATCGGTATCCAGGATCACGGCGATGATGTGTGGTATCGCAACATCCGTATAAAGGTAATGGAGTAATAAACATTGATATGAGAAGCCCCGAATGTCTGACGACTTTCGGGGCTTTTGTCTATACGTCATCGTACGGCACTAATTCTTCTGAAGGATTACCTGTGCAAGGCCGTTAAAGGTGGTTATTTCGATTGTACGGGCCTTGTGGTCCGGCGCTGGTGTTCCGTTATCTCCTGAGGCAGAAGGGCCGTAAATGACCGGTCTCTCGATGTGCTGGAAGGCTGGGTCGCCATTGCCCCATCCCAGGATACTCCAGCTGCCGTCAGTATTGAAATTGATCTTTTCATTGGCGGTAGGCACGAAGCGTCCCTTTTCGTCGACCATTCTGATGGTGGCGATCGAGATGTCGCCTATGGTTTCGTATGTCGTCTCGGATCTTACGGCCTTGCCGGTGGTCTCGATGCGCTCTTCCATCACCTTGCGGCCATTCTTGTAGCCGACAGCCTTGACATAGCCCGGCTTGTATGTCGCCGTCCATTCGAGATGGCCATTCACAGGCATTTTCTTGCGTTCGAGACGGCGTCCGTTTACTGTCAGCTGCACCTCGTCGCAATTGCTGTAAACCCAGATCGACACTTTCTCTCCCTCGTGTCCGTCGAGGTTCCAATGAGGCAGGATGTGCATTACAGGCTCTTCTGTCCACCAGGACTTCAGGTAGTAAGCCTCGTCCTTAGGGAAGCCGCAATAATCGAGGATTCCGAATTCTGAGTTTGTGGCAGGGAAGACCATCGGGTTAGGTTCGCCGCGGTAGTCAAATCCTGTCCAATAGAATATTCCTGCGAGATAAGGACGCTCGGCGTAGAACTTCCATCCTCTTTCAATGCAGTTGTATACGCTGTCTGGACCGTGCTTGCTGCGGTTCAGGGCCACCATACGGCCGTTTCCGCTGTCTACTGCAGACGGCTCGCGACCATCTGTGATGTCGAAATATACACCTCTGGTTCCACATCCGGTGGTCTCCTCCGATCCAAGGGCGCGACGTTCAGGATAGTTTGCACGATGCTCTTCCACAGGATTCTGCAGGATGTAATTGTATCCTGCCACGTCAGCCGGGATAAGGATGTGAGGTCCGCTGCTGGATGCTACGGTCATCAGACGGGTAGGATCGAAGCGATGGCAGTATTCGCGCATTGATTCTGCGATGCGTGTGCCGAAATCGTTCCACTCCAGGCCCCACTCTTCATTTCCGACGCTCCAGAGGATGATCGACGGATGGTTTCTGTCACGCTGTATCATCCGTCCCAGAAGCTCGGTGTGTTCTTTATTGATACCTGTGAGGCGGTTCTCTTCGATTACGAGGATGCCGAGGCGGTCGCAGATGTCAAGAAGAGCTGGAGTCATAGGGTTGTGGCTTGAACGGTATGCATTGCATCCGAACTTCTTCAGCTGTAGAAGTCTCCATTCCTGAAGGGCATCAGGAATGCCTGAGCCCACTCCTGCGTGGTCCTGATGCATATTGACACCCTTCAGTTTCACCTCCTTGCCGTTCAGAAGGAAACCTCGGTCGGCATCGAACTCGATATGCCTGATACCAGTGGTGGTAGTATATGAATCTGTCAGTTCTCCGTCTGTATATACTTCAGTTATAATGGTATAGAGATACGGGTCTTCGTTGCTCCAAAGATGTGGATTCTCGACCGGGATTGCTCCGAGAGTGCGGTGATTGTCCTTCGCAAGGATGAGTCCGCCTTCCACGTCGCATCCGCCTACGATTGAACCTGTTGCATCTGCGAGTTTGTGACGCAGGGTGTAGGTGGCAGGGGCATTGCCGCTATTCCGGACAGTTGTTTCAATGTGCAGTGCTGCTTGCGAGAAGTCCGGTCCGGTGTTGCCGCGAAGGCTGAGTGGGGCTGCGAACTCCGAGTATGCGAAAGTACCCCAAGGAGCGACATTGACCTTGGAAGCTTTGCAGAGCCATACGTGCCTGTAAATTCCGGCTCCTTCGTAGAACCATCCTTCTTCAAGAGTGGCGTCCACGCGTACGCAAAGAAGGTTCTCTCCTCCGTAATTCAGATATTCAGAGATATCGTAAGTCTGTGATGCATAGCCGCTTTTCTCGTGTCCGAGATAGAATCCGTTCACCCATAGCTGAGCATCGCGGAATATGCCGTCGAATTCCAGCCAGAGATGCTTGCCGTAGTCCTCTGCCGGGATGGTGAATGTCTTTCTGTACCATCCTGTACTGGTCTGGGGATACTCATATCCTACCTGTTTGTAACCGTGGCTGTGACTTGCTTCTTCTGCATAAGGAAGATCCACCACCCAGTCGTGAGGAAGATCTACTTCTGCCCAGCCGGAAGCGTCGAATTTCGCTACGTAAGGACCTTCGTTATGAATGGAAGCAGCCTTGGTGAAATAATTGAAATATTCAGTTCCGCAGCCGAAGTCCTTTTCTGGAGATGATGCATCGCCCAATGCGAACTGCCAGTCTTTGTCGAAATTGATGCGCTCGCGCTGATTCTGTGCTGATGCGACCGTTGTCATCAGGACGAGCAGGAGGGTTATCAGATTTTTTCGCATAGTGATTGTTATGTTTTGCGCAAACTTACGAAAAATGCAGGATTTTTATGATATTTGTATCTTTAAATCATCTTTTTATGAAAAGGATCTGTTGTGCTTTGGCGATATCTTTTGCTGTGTCTGTGTCCTTGACCTGTGCGCAGGAGACTTCGGAAATTATTGATTCTCCTGCCATTCCGGAAAATGTAATCAAGACCTTCTCCATTCTCGGAGATTCATATTCCACATTTGAAGGATATATTCCGGAGGGTAATGCCTGGTGGTATTCCGCAAGTCCCCAGGGCCCTAATGATGTGGTGAGGGTAGAAGATACCTGGTGGAGTCAGTTCAGCGCCGTGACCGGATATGAACTGCTGTTGAACGAAAGCTGGAGCGGATCTACCATATGCAATACGGGGTATGATGGAGTTCCTTGTCCGAGCTGGTCCTTCATTGCCCGTATGAAAAACATTGTGGCTGGAGATTCCGATCCTGATCTGATCCTCATCTGTGGAGGAACCAATGATTCCTGGGCCAACTCACCTATCGGTCAGCTCAAGTTCTGCGACTGGACTGACGAGGACCTGGCCTCCTATCTTCCGGCCTGCTGCTATATGCTTGACTATCTTCGCCGTGAGGCTCCTGAGGCTGAAATTGTCTGTATCGTGAATACGGAACTGAAGCCGGAGATTACGCAGGGACAGGTCGACGCCTGTGCTCATTACAGTGCGCACGCCCTGCTCCTGAAGGATATTGACAAGCTATGGGGACATCCGAGTGTGGCCGGAATGACTGCGATGTCTGAGCAGGTGAGTGCCTTTGTGGCTGGGCTGAAGTTGTAATCCTTTATAATTACACCGATCTCAACTTATTGAAATTCAGATATCTGTCTCTGAATTTCTCAAAAGTTTCTTTATATTCCTCCGGGCAGTTTTCTAGTATTCTCCCTACGAAATCTTCGAGAGAGAGGGAGTCGATCTTGTTTTTGTATTCTTCACGCAGCTCATTTTTTAGTGAATCGACTTCCTTCCTGGTGGACGGATGATGTGCAGGTGCCAGGATTATTGAATAGGAATCCAATCTGTATCTGGCTCCATAGCTTTCACTGAGAAGGAAGTTGCGATAGATTTGTGTGAGCTTGGTCCGGCCGTCATAGATGTGTTCTTCTATCTCCGGCTTGAAGCACTTAAGTTCCCTTATGGTCTTGAGGCTTTGCGCACGTGGCTTGTTTGTGCCTTTTTCCAAAGCAACATTGCTTCCGAGGTTTTCGGAATATTTGGTTTCAATTGCGATGAAGCCTTCTTGTCCGGAGTTACTTACGAATCTGATGATTGCGTCCATTGCACTTTTGTCTCCGGAAAGATCTGCGTAGTCTGCCGGGATGAATTCCAGGTCGACATCCGTGACTTTCAGAATCGGATACGTCGGTAGCGCCGTTTTAATTACTGATGTAACTGATTCGGGAAATTTTTCAAGCATATCTTTTAACGGACAGAACAGGTTGAAGGCCATCGGCTGACTTGAGAGGAGGTTGTTGAACAGGCGGTCCTCTTCGATAGTCTCGTATTTCTTTTTCTTGGCAATACGTTCTTGTGCATATCTGAAAGCATATTTTGTCAGGAAATTCTTCCCTGACTTTTCACCGCCAGATATGTAGTTCCCATAATAATGAGTCTTACCATCTCTTCCTTTATATGGCCTGATGGCTTCATTGACCTCCACACGATACATTGCCTGCAGTTGCCTGCAGTCTGCAACAAACTTCGAATCTCCCGAATACTTCTCGCCGTATATGTCCATTTGTCTTCTTGGCTGATTACAGCTTCAAAGGTATATATTTTTGAATATAATTGACTAATCGGCATCAGATATCCTGAGGTGAGTGAATGAAACGGTGACAAGTTGTCACCCCCCCCCCTCACCAAATCCCCTGCGACTCAGTACAGACGTTTGCTGTCCATAAAAATGGCCGTTTTTATGGACAGAGTCTGCAAAATTCAGCTGCTGTCCACGAAAAGGACTGTTTTTATGGATAAGATGTGAAAATGTCGGAACTTCGGCTAAAATGACTCAATTTCGTGGTGCTAAAAGGAAAAAGAAAAATGCAAGTGTTTGAAAGTTAAGCACTTGCATTTTGTCTGGTACCCGGAGCCGGGGTCGAAATAATAAATTCAACTAAAATAATTCTAAATTAGAATTTAATATGCACGACTTGCAAAGTATTGAAAAACAATATAATAGATAGGATAAATCTTTTATTTTGATTTATTTTAATTTACTCAAATTTGTAAGATGTGGGGAAAATGTGGGGAAAATTTTGCGATTTTCCCCACATCTTTTTATACCTTTGTTTTCAAGAAAAAACGGAGGTTATGTTAGTAAAGTTTTTGATCAAGAAACAGGGCAAGAGAAACAAGGTCGATGACCTTGCTCAGGTCTACATGAGAGTCCGTGGAGGAAGAAGTGTAGACGTTACAGTCATGATTGATTTGAAGGTCAATCCTCTTTGGTGGGATGAGAAGACTGAAGAGTATAAGACAAGGGTTATCTGTCCGGATAAGGAGCGAAAGAAAGTTCGGAACGATATTTCAGCTGTCCGAACTTATGTCAAGGAGCAGCTTGATATGGTCGAGCCGGATGTGGTTAGCCAAGAATAATAGGGTAGTAAAGCGTGCCGTCATGAGGTTCGAGCTCTTCAGGCGTGCTACGGTGAAGGGGCAGAAGAAGTACTTCTTCAATGTCAAGACCACAACCCCTGAGATTTTGGATGACTTATGGAACTTCTTTGCTAACGAACATCAGTACTTTAAGGATTATCCTGAAATCTACGAAAAGATAAAGGAGAAACGTCCGCCGAAGCCGAGAGGGGAGAACTGCATCATTGACATGATGTCCCGACTCAGGACTTTCTTCAACTGGTGCGTAGGTAAATATATTGAAGTCTCTCCGTTCAAGAACTACTCGATTCCGGAGCCGGTGTATGGAACTCCGGTGTTCATCACGACGTCGGAGCTGAATACTCTCGCAAAGCTAGATTTGTCTGATAAGCCTGATCTGGCGGTGCAAAGGGATATTTTTGTTTTCCAGTGCTGTGTCGGCTGCCGAGTGGGAGACTTGTACAGGATGACCAGGTCTAATATCGTCAATGGTGTTCTTTATTATATCGCAGGCAAGACTAAGGATGACAATCCTAGGACGCTGGCTGTTCCTCTTGTGTCGATGGCAATGGATGTTATAGACAGATATGATGATCCTAAGAGAGCTACGCTTTTCCCTTTCATCCATGAGCAGTATTACAATATTGCAATCAAAGAGATCTTCAAGCTTGCAGGAATTAGGATCCAAGCATCGTCGGCTCTATGAGCGGCCACAAGGAGGGCAGCAAAGCTCTGGCCCGATACAGGGACATCGACCAGGATATCAAGAAGGACGCACTCAGCGTTTTTGAGTAGTGGGATGTTTAGATCGAATGTGCTTCCTACGCGTTTGTATGGCATGTTGCGTGTATTATAATTAGCGGAATCTATCAAAAATTAGGAGATTCCGCTAATTATAATTATATTTGACAGGCAAAAACATAGAATCATGATTGGCAGAATCAAAGAACAAAAGGCCCTGAAAGAGGCATACAAATCGGAATATTCTCAGTTTGTAGCAGTATACGGAAGACGAAGAATCGGAAAGACATTCCTCGTAAGGGAAACCTTTGAATATAATTTTACATTCCAACATGCAGGCGCGGCAAAGGAATCGATGAAGGGGCAGTTGGCTCTTTTCAAGACATCACTACAGGATTATGGCCATAAGGATTGTCCTGAACTGAAGACTTGGCACGAAGCGTTTAATCAGTTAAAGGTACTCATCCAATCCTCTAAATCTAAAAAGAAGAAAATCTTTCTTGATGAGGCCGCATGGATGGATACGCCAAAATCCAATTTTTTGTCAGCTCTAGAACATTTTTGGAATAATTGGGCCAGCAATAGGAAGGATGTCCTGTTGATAATATGCGCTTCTGCTACCTCTTGGATCATTAATAAGGTTTTCAAGAATAGGGGAGGCCTACATAATAGGGTTACCGTGAGAATACCTTTAGCTCCTTTCACTCTCAACGAATGTGAGCAGTTTTCTAAGGAGAGAGGGTTGAAGCTATCCAGATATCAGATATTGAATCTATATATGGTAATGGGTGGAGTCGCTTTGTATTGGACTATGTTGGATAAACAGTTCTCTGCAGTACAAAACATCGATCAGTTGTTCTTTAACAAGGATGCAAAACTGAAAGGAGAATTCAATGATCTATATGACTCCCTATTCAAGCATCCTGATGCCTATAAGTCTATTGTAGTGACATTAGGCAAGCATCTCTCTGGACTGACACGTAAAGAACTTCTGAAATATACAGGGCAGGCAGATAATGGTGTCTTCTCAGATCGCTTAGAGGAATTGGAAGAGTGTGGTTTCATTATGAAGATGAGATCATTCCCTAAAGATAAGAAGGAGGCCATTTATAAATTATGCGACAATTATACAATCTTCTACTTCAAGTATATAAAGTCTAATTCCGGTACAGAAGATTTCTGGGCAAGAAACTTTAAGTCTCAATCAATAAAGAGTTGGTCTGGTTTCGCATTTGAGCGTGTTTGCTTGCAACATGTAAATCAGATTAAGAAGGCTATCGGAATATCTGCAGTGGCCACGACTGAGCATACCTGGCGATTTGTTCCGGAGGAAGGAGAGAAGGATGTTAAGGGTGCGCAGATTGACCTATTGATAGATAGGGATGATAATGTTATCAACCTTTGTGAGATGAAGTGGGCTTCAGAGGAGTTTGTTATTCAGAAGAAGGATGAGGCTGATATCAGAAATAAGGTTAGTACGCTGGAACGCGAGACAGGAACAAAGAAGGCTGTGCATGTGACAATGGTCACAACATATGGTGTTAAGCGCAATATGTACTCAGATGAAATTCAGTCTGAGGTTGTTTTAGATCAGCTTTTCGCTTAATATAATTAGCGGAATCTATCAAAAAAGAGACGATTCCGCTAATTATATTAATAGATTTTTCTGCCAAATCTTTCAGTACAACCGCTCCAAAGTTGTCAGTTGTTTTGACTGAATATGTTGATTATTAATAATTAAAAGCGTTATGAAATACCCTTTAGAAAAAGCAACAATATGGAATGTGATGAGACATCCATTCGATGAAAATACGGGCGATAAGGACAATTGTGAATTAATGCGGCTGTTGTCTTTGATTATTTTTCCGTTGTATGTCTTTACACAAGTGTGTGTACCTGTCAGGTACTTTCTGGAGGCTCATTATGAGGAAGAGGCACCTATGCTGATGGCTACATTATTTGCGATATGCTTGGCAGTTTTAGTGTGGGGAGTGTACCTTGTGATAGCAGCTTTGACTCGCTTTACAACCTCTGTATATTTTGCTAGACTTGTTCAGTTGAACTTTTGGCAGATTCTGTTGTTGTGTACAAAGAAAGATTCAAAGAAGCGGGAGAGGCGCGAAAAGAAGCTTGATGAGGCATGGATACGGTTAGAGGTAATGAAGGCACATGAGAACGGTGAAACTTTGGCTCTTGATGATGTTATCAGTGCTTCTTGTGAAGCGAAGGACATAAATGCAGGTATAGACTCTTATATGGCAGACTTGGATGGCAGTTTCGGTGGAAATGAAGTTGCAAGGTTGTTCTTGGTGCTCTACAATAATAAACTTATCTTGTCAGACAACGTGGCGCAGTTTTATAGGTCTCTTAAAGGTAAGTATAATGAAGGGGAATGGGTGTCAGAGAATACCGTTCAGAGGGCTGTGAGGAAACTCAATGTGAGGGAAGGGGCTGAGGCAGAGCAGCAGAAACAGGTCTTTAGTAAGTACTTCTCTCAAATTAAAACAGACTAGAGTAAATGCAAGTTTGTGCATTAATCATGCAAGTGTAATGCATGTTCTGTACGTGCGTTGCAATTTGCTTAATTTCAATAAAATACGATTATATATTTGCGTCGTCATTCCGGTCGGGATGGCGGCGTTTTTTCTTTGTGGCCACAGGGAAGTTCGCGAAGTTGAACACTAAAAATAAGCTAAATCAAATGAAAGACTTATTGGCAATCATCCAGAATGTCGGACCGGATGCCAACCTCAAGATCGAGGTCGACAGCAGGGACATGATGGCATTCGCTGATGCCCTCGTCGAGAAGACGATGGCAGAACTCAAGACCAAGGCAGTGGCGACACCTCCTGCGGAAGATGTGCTTGTTCCCAAAAAGGAAGCTCGCGAAATCCTGGACGTGTGCGATGCGACTCTCTGGAAGTGGGACAGGTTGGGATACCTGGTGCCGGTCAAGGTCGGCAGGAAGATATTCTATTGGAAGTCGCATATCGATAAACTTATGGGTAAGTATTAGCTATGAAGAACTATAAGGTCTATCGATGGATGTTAGCGGAAGGACTCGACCTGAAAGGACTTTCATTATGTCTGTTTCCACTGATATTCTCCTACAATAGAAGTAAACGCATAATGTTCGAGAGCGAGGATGCTTTAGCAAAGTGCTTTGGGTATAGACGCGAGTATGTTAATGCCATCTTGAAAAAACTGATTAAGCTGAAGCTGATAGTGCGCCTGTCTCGGCATGATGGTCTCCAGACATATGACTACTGCGTGGATGTGTCTACTATAGTCAGAATGCTTGGGCCGCCAAAATGCAATGATCCCGAGATGCTTAAGGACTTCTACCGTTCAATTCCGAAGCCAGCCCTGCAATGGTGTGAAAAAATATTACATGAAGGTGTG
>JAGKTT010000071.1 GCA_021153285.1 Bacteroidia bacterium | reverse complement strand
CAGAGAAGTTAAGCTCACCATCGCCGATGGTACTGCCCCACCAGGTGGGAGAGTAGGTAGCTGCCACTTTTTCATACGACACCCTGTCATCATCCGATGGCAGGGTGTTTTCGTATGTATAACGACAGAGGTATTTCCGAAGTCTTTGAATTGACCTTTGTATTATATTTATTATTTGTATAAATAAAATGCAGGTTTATATGAAAGGCTATAAACCTGCAGCTCTGAACCTATTTCTCAGGAGTTTTTAAAATTCTTCTTTGATATTGTATTTGTTGCGTTCCTGACTGTTTCGTGATACCATTTCGCAGATGAATCCTGCGAGGAAAAGCTGAAAGCCCAGAACTACTGCAAGAAGCGCAAGATAGAACAAAGGTTGCTCCGTCACTGGTCTGAAGACCAATCCTCTGCCCTGTTGTATCAGCTTTTCTGCGATTACCCATATAGTCATAAAACCGCCGATCAGGAACATAAGGATTCCAGTAAAACCAAAGAAGTGCATCGGTTTCTTTCCGAATGTACTCAGGAACCAAAGTGATATAAGATCGAGGAATCCGTTGACGAATCTTTCCAGACCGAATTTGCTGACACCATACTTTCTTTTCTGGTGCTGGACTGGCTTCTCGGTGATTTTGCTGAAGCCTGCATTCTTTGCCAGATAAGGAATATATCTGTGCATTTCTCCGTAGACCTCGATGTGTTTTACCACCTCGTTTCTATATGCCTTCAGACCGCAGTTCATATCGTGCAACTTTATTCCCGTAATCTTTCGTGCTGTCCAGTTGTACAGTTTTGAAGGCAGATTCTTTGTCAGTTTGTTGTCGAATCTCTGCTTTTTCCATCCTGAAACAATGTCATAGCCATCTTCAATGACCATCCTGTAAAGCTCAGGAATTTCGTCAGGAGAATCCTGAAGATCAGCATCCATTGTGATGACTACACGACCCTCCGCTGCTTTGAATCCGTGGAACAGAGCTGCAGACTTGCCGTAATTGCGCCTGAAGGAAATGCCCCTTATGCAAGGATTCTTATCTGACAATTCCTTGATGATGCTCCAGGATCTGTCACGGCTTCCGTCATCTATCATAATAATTTCATACTTATAGCCGTTAGTGGTCATAACCTTCTCGATCCAGCTGATGAGTTCGGGAAGGGATTCTTCCTCATTGAAGAGAGAGATGACGATTGATAGGTCTTTTTCGTATGTCATAACTTATTGTTCTTCAGTTTTGTCCCCGGTAGAATTCTCTTTTCCTGGAATATACCTTGAAATGATGTAGGAAAGAATTGTTCCGTATACGAAGCAGTATATAAGGTTTGAAAAGAATGTCATCTGCGGGAAATTCTGCATTGATTTTTCCATTGCGGCAGCTGTATTTGAATCCATATGAGGAGTAAGCTGCTGCAGTACTGTTTCTATCTGTTCTGCAAAATATTCCGGGCAGATATAAGCTGTATATGCAAATGAAAATGCGGAATATACTATCGCGGACAGGATGGATAGCAGCATTCCGGCCTGAAAGATGGCGCTTCTCTGTGCCTGAGGATGTTCGGACGAGAATCTCCTGATGAATGCAAGCATTATCATCAGGCATCCACCGGTTTTCAATACCCAAAGCACCATATTCAGAAGCATCACTGAAAATGCCGGCCACTCTGCCATAACCATCCATTGAGTAATGAGCAGATATGCCGACGAAATCATACCCAGAACCAGACCGTATATTCCGGCAGGAGTACCGATATTCTTCTGAATTACATTTTGTTCCATATTCCTATGATATTATGGAACAAAGATAAGAAAAAATTCGTACCTTTGCATCCTTGGATTGATAAGACTTGTTTTATAACATAAATTATAGCACGATATGATTAATATTACATTTCCTGACGGTAGCGTGAGACAGTTCGAAAACGGTGTCTCTGCGTTTGATATTGCGAACAGCATAAGCCCAAGACTGGCGGCCGATGTATTGGCTGCGACTGTAATCACGGCTGCTGACACGACAGGAAAAGGTACAATATATGATGTGACCCGTCCGATCAATGAGGATGCGGCCATCAGACTCCACAAGTGGGAGGATGCTGAGGCTAAGCACGTTTTCTGGCACTCGTCATCACATCTTCTTGCAGCTGCTCTCGAGGCTCTTTACCCTGGAGTGAAGTTCGGTATCGGACCTGCAGTGGAGACAGGATTCTATTATGATGTGGATTTCGGTGACAAGAATCTCGTAGAGGCTGACCTCAAGGCTATTGAGGACAAGATGATCGAACTTGCTCGTCAGAAGAATCCTTTCATAAGGACAGAGGTTTCAAAGGATGAGGCACTCAAGACATTTACCGAGAAGGGCGATGAATACAAATGCGAGCTTATCAGCGAACTTGAGGATGGTACTATCACTTTCTATACAAACGGTGACTTTACAGACCTTTGCCGTGGACCTCATCTCAAGGATACTTCAGTTATCAAGGCAGTCAAGCTTACAGCGATTGCCGGTGCTTATTGGAGAGGTGATGAGAAGAGACCTATGCTTACCCGTGTATATGGCGTGACCTTCCCTAAGAAGTCTATGCTTGATGAGTATCTTGCAATGCTCGAGGAGGCTAAGAAGCGTGACCATAGAAAGATCGGTAAGGAGATGGAGCTCTTTACATTCTCTCAGAGAGTAGGACAGGGACTTCCGATGTGGCTGCCTAAGGGTGCAGCCCTCCGTGAGCGTCTCGAAAACTTCCTCAAGAAGCTCCAGAAATCATATGGATACCTTCCTGTAATCACTCCTCACATCGGAAACAAGGATCTTTATGTGACTTCAGGTCACTATGCAAAGTACGGAAAAGACTCATTCCAGCCTATCCATACGCCGCAGGAGGGAGAGGAATATCTCCTCAAGCCTATGAACTGTCCTCACCACTGTGAGATTTACAGGACAAAGCCTCGTTCATACAAGGATCTCCCTCTCAGACTTGCTGAGTTCGGTACAGTATATCGTTATGAGCAGAGCGGTGAGCTTCACGGACTTACCCGTGTAAGAAGTTTTACCCAGGATGATGCTCATCTCTTCTGTCGTCCTGATCAGATCAAGGAGGAATTCTGCAAGGTCATCGACATTATCCTTTATGTGTTCAAGACTCTTGACTTCAAGGATTATGTGGCTCAGATTTCTCTTCGTGATCCTAATAACAAGGAAAAGTATATCGGTACTGACGAGAATTGGGCAAAGGCTGAGTCAGCTATCATCGAGGCTGCTTCGGAGAAAGGACTCAATACTGTCGTAGAGTATGGTGAAGCTGCTTTCTATGGACCTAAGCTCGACTTTATGGTGAAGGATGCTATCGGAAGAAAGTGGCAGCTCGGTACTATTCAGGTAGATTATAATCTCCCTGAGCGTTTCGAACTTGAATATATCGGTAACGACAATCAGAAGCATCGTCCTGTGATGATTCATCGTGCACCGTTCGGATCTCTTGAGAGATTTGTGGCAGTGCTTCTCGAGCATACAGGTGGAAAGCTTCCTCTTTGGCTGACTCCGGATCAGGTTAACATCGTGCCAGTCAGCGAAAAATACGAGGAATATGCAAAAAAAGTTTGCAATTTGCTGAATAATTCCGATATTCGCGCCGCCGTAGATGACAGGAATGAAACCCTCGGCAAGAGAATCCGTGAGAGTGAGCTCAAGAGGATTCCTTTCCTTGTGATTGTAGGTGAAAAGGAAATGACTGAAGGTACGGTTTCTGTCAGAAGACAGGGAGGAATTGACGCAGGTTCTATGCCAGTTGAAGACTTTGTTGCTCTGGTAAGCAATGAAATCAAGGATCAGCTGTCGTAGACGTTATATATTAATAACTTAACTTATAGGAGGACTTATTTATCGCAGCACCATTTAAACCTGGTCCACGCCCTATGGGCCCAAGACCAAGCGCTCGTCCAGGCCAGAGGCCTAACAATGTAAAGAAGGACGACGACGGATTGAGAATCAACGAGGAGATCACAGCTTCTCAGGTACGTCTTGTAGGAGAAAATATTCCCGAGCAGGGTGTTTTCTCACTCAGGGATGCCTTGAGGATGGCTGATGAGCAAGGTCTTGATCTGGTGGAGATAAGTGCGAAAGCCGATCCTCCTGTATGTAAGATCATCGACTATCAGAAATTCCTTTATCAGCAGAAGAAGAAGGCAAAGGAGATGAAGGCCAATGCTGCCAAGATAGTCATCAAGGAAATCCGTTTCGGACCGAATACAGACGAGCACGATTTCCAGTTCAAGCTCAAGCACGCTCAGGAGTTCCTGCAGGAAGGCTCAAAGGTCAAGGCTTCCGTCTTCTTCAAGGGACGTTCGATAATCTACGCAGATCAAGGAGAGAAGCTTCTTCTCCGTTTTGCTGTAGAACTCGAAGAGTATGGAAGAGCAGAACAGATGCCTAAGCTTGAAGGAAAGAGGATGATTATGATGATTGCACCTCTGAAGAAAAAGTAATCCAAGAGATTGGATAACAAATAATTATTAACTAAATCAAATTTAACTATGCCAAAGATTAAGACCAACTCCGGTTCAAAAAAGCGCTTTACGCTTACCGGAACGGGAAAAGTTAAGAGAAAGCACGCTTTCAAGAGCCACATTCTCACAAAGAAGACCAAGAAGCAGAAGAGAAATTTGACTCACATTGCACTCGTTGCCAATGTTGACGAGAAGAGAGTCAAAGCTTTGTTGGGTATGTAATTTTCGGATTACAAAAGTAAATTAAGTCAAACTTGGAACGCAGTAAGAAAGCTCCGATGACGGACACTGCCTCCATAAACCAGTTAAATTTATGCCAAGATCGGTAAATTCAGTTGCCTCAAGGGCACGCCGCAAGAAGATTCTTAAGAGAACCCGCGGTAATTTTCTTTCAAGAAAGAACGTTTGGACGGTAGCAAAGAACACCTATGAGAAGGGTCTTACATATGCTTACCGTGATCGTAAGAACAAGAAGCGCACATTCCGTGCACTCTGGATCCAGAGAATCAACGCAGCCGCACGTCAGTACGGTATGACTTATTCTCAGCTTATGGGTCGCATTGCTAAGCAGAATATCGGTTTGAACCGCAAAGTTCTTGCAGACCTTGCTATGAACAATCCTCAGGCATTTGAGGCTATCATCAATTCTGTAAAATAATTTTGGCTGATGAGCTTGAAGGAATTATACCACAATAAATGGGTAAGGTTCGGCTTCTGGGCAGTCCTTTACATTCTGTGGGTAATCTGGCTCGGAAACTATTGGTGGCTCTTCGGATTGATTCCGATTTTCGACGGACATATTACCCGAAAGGTGAAGTGGCTGTTCTGGAAAAAGGAATACAAGGAAGGAGAGAAGAGAAACGCCCTGCTTGACTGGCTTGATGCCATTATCTTTGCAGTTGTCGTTGTAACATTCATCAATACCTTCTTTTTCCAGGCTTTCAAGATTCCTTCATCTTCAATGGAAAGTTCGCTCTATACAGGTGACCATCTGTTTGTGAGCAAACTCTCATATGGTCCTAAGATGCCTCAGACACCTTTGACCATACCTTTCACCCACAATGTAATCGGTAGCAAGGAATCATATTCCACACTGATTCAGAGTGACTATAAGAGGCTTAAAGGCTTCCGAAAGGTAGAGGAAGGAGATTATGTGGTATTCGGTTTTCCTCACGGTGACACAGTTTTCGTCCGCGAACCAGCGGCAGATTACTATACTATCATCAGAACATACGGTCGCGATTATGCTTATAGGCTTTATGGTGATGTGAAAGTTAGACCGTCGGATAAGAAAGACCATTATGTCAAGAGATGTGTAGCTGTGGCAGGCGATACTCTCGAGATCAGAGACGGACGGGTATATATAAATTCGAATCCTCAGGAAGTATGGCCTGGAGTTCAGAACTCATATCAGGTCGTGACAACAGGACAGAGAATAAATCCTGTAAATCTTGACAAGCTCGGAGTAAATGTATCTGAAATCTGGTTTGACCAGCAGCTTCCGGGGTATCCGGCACTACCTCTGACAGCAGAGATGCTTGAAACTGTAAAGACTTTCCCTAATGTAGTATCAGTGACTCAGAACATAGATGTCTGGCCGGCTGACTATCCGGATTCCGACAAGACAATCTTTCCGTTCTCACCTGACTACAGATGGACAAGAGATAATTTCGGGCCGCTATGGATTCCCTCAAAAGGAACTGAAGTGGAGCTGACAATGGAGAATCTTCCTCTTTATCAAAGGATAATTACTTCTTATGAAGGCAATGATCTCGAAATCAAGGACGGAAAGATCTTCATAAACGGAGAAGAAGCTCGAAGCTACGAATTCGCACAGGATTATTACTTTATGATGGGAGACAACAGGCACAATTCTCTCGACTCTCGATATTGGGGATTCGTACCTGAAGATCATATTGTAGGAAAACCCGCATTGATCTGGCTCTCAATCGATGGGAACAAGGAGTTCCCGAAGAATATAAGATGGCGCAGGTTCTTCAAATTTGTGTAAATTTTTGCAATTGCAATTTTTTTATGCGATATTTGCAGCCCGCTAATAATGAATTAATTAAAAAAGTTATATACAATGGCAAAGGTTTGTCAAGTTACAGGTAGAAAGAG